>CAWUNX010000098.1:0-10390 GCA_963923905.1 uncultured Methylocucumis sp. | reverse complement strand
GTTGATATTTATCCATGCGCTCATTCAGCGCTGTTTTGGCTTTAGCGACTTCGCTTAAATCATTTTGCAAGCCAGAGGTTCTGCTGTTTAAAGAGCCATTAGTGCTTAATAAGCTATCTATAGTCCCCGAAAGCTTATCGAGAATACTACGACTAAATGTCACCGTGCCTCTATTGCCTAACGTGGTGTCGTCGACTAGCAACTTCAAACCGCTAGCATCACCTGATGACGCCGTTAAAAATTGTCCTTTGCCGATTGCGGTCAAGCCATTTATCGTACCCGCCACATCAAGACCTGCTGTGCCTAAAGCGGGACTTAGCCCTAAGCCAGCACTACCTTCGACAATTTCAAATTGTGATGATGCACCGTAAGTATTGGATTTAATGACTAAACGGTTATTGGTTGTATCAAAATCAACGTTGACGGTTAAATTGCTCGCTTTAAGCGTCGCATCGGCATTAATTCTATCTTCCAGTTCACTAGCTAAATCGCTACCGCTGTTATAGGTTTTTTGTGTGAGTGCAATAGTGCCTGATTTTAAACCGTTAACTTTTACCACTAAGCTGTTATTCGTGTCGTCAACCGTTAATGGAAAACTTAACGCACCGGTTTCAAGTGACGCTTGCGTCGCTGCTTGGGTAATGTTAATCGCATAACTACCGGCAATCGTGTCTTTAGAGCTGCTTATATACTGTACTTTGCTATCAGAGGTACGGCCTAAAACCGAAAATAGCGCCGTTACACTGTCAATATCGGTGTTTTGGGCTTTGGCAAATTTGTCTGCATCAAATTTTAACGAACCGTCTTTTTGTATGCTAATGCCAACATCCGATAACGTACTAATGCCTGATGCGCTGTTTAACGAGTTGGTTAGCATACTGCGAATTTGCACCATACCACTTTGCACAACGGATTCACCCATTAAGATACCCGCCGTTTTGGTAGAGGCGTCGTAACTGGTACTGCTTTTAACATTAGAGACTAAGGCGTTGTATTTTTCAACAAAACTGTTTATCGCAGTGGTTAACTCTTCGCTTTGACGATTAACATTGATGGTAACCGTCTTGCCTACTTGCGCTTGTTGCAAATTAAACGTAACACCTTTTAACGCAGTACTAATCGTGTTACTGGTACTGCTCACATCTAAGCCATTGATATTCAGTACAGCGTCTTTGGCGGTTTGGGTTTGGGTCATTTGACTGCTAGAGCTGTCAAATGCTAAATCAGACAAGCCTGCACCACCGTTTTCAGTGACTTTGATTTGCATACTGTTGCTAAGGCCGGTATCACTAGATTTAAAGACTAAACGATTGCCGGTGCCGTCATTGATAATCGATGCCGTCACACCCGCATTGGCTTTGTTAACCGCATCGCGAATCCCGACTAAGCTGTTGTTGGTAGAGTCAATAGTAAGTGTTAACGATGGCTTATTGGCATTGGGTGTAAATCCGTTATAAGCCTTAGTCGTTGCATCGTAATCGGTTGTGCCGAAATTAATTGTTAATGTACCAGAACCCACTACGGTCGTAGGGTCGGCATAAGCCTTAGAGGCTAACGCATGGCTTTGTGCCGTGCTTTTAACTTCGACTTGATAATTAGCCACCTCGGCGACACTCAGGGCTGAGGCAGTAATAATGGAGGTATCGCTGGAATTAGCGGTAATTTTTTGAAAACTACTGGTTTGACTTAACGTGGTTAACGAGGTTTTAAAGTCGGATAAAGCGCTTTTAAAGTTACCCAAGGCAGTAATTTTGGCGTTGTCATTGGCTTCTCTCGTGGTATTGCGGGTATCAGCCGCCGACCTTTCGGCAGCGACCAGTTTTGTTACCATACCATTGATGTCAAGGCCAGAGCCTAAACCTGTTGATGTGATGCTAGCCACGATACACCTCTCTATGCGCTAATGTACTAAGCTTTTCTACTGAATAATAACCCTTGTACTTCGTCCAACTTTTTTTCTAATTGCAAAATTTCTTCCGATGGAATTTGCCGGATGAGCTCGCCGGTTGTTTCGTCTTTAATCTCAATGACCATTTTTCCGGTATTTTCACTGACCGAAAACTGCATGGTTCGCTTAGACATTTGAAAGAAATCATTAATATTTTTTACGGCTTGATCAACTTGATCACGCATTTTATTTTGCTGGTCTTTATGACCATCATTACCATCATTCGATGATTTGTTTAATCTCTCAAATGCAGTCGATGGTGTAGACTGGGCAAAACTACTCTGGCGAGAGCCAGACTGCTCTGGTATAGGCTTATCCGTATGCTCACTTCGTTTTGGAATTGCCACGACATTGGCAACATTGCTGACTGAAATATCCACGACGCACCTCTCACTCGCTTAAAAGACAAAAGCAGCGGACGAAAATCGACCGCTGCTCAAGCTGCATGGCTCAACCAGCCACGCCCCATGTTACACGAACTCAGGGCTTTATCTCAATAAAGATAAAACACCTTGGCTTGCGGTATTTGCTTGTGCCAACATTGCTGTACCTGCTTGTTGCAAGATTTGTGAGCGGCTTAACTCAGCAGATTCAGAAGCAAAATCAGCATCTTTGATGCGGCTACGCGCGGCTGTTAAATTTTCAGACGTAATTTGCAACGCAGAAATGGTTGATTCAAACCGATTTTGTACCGCACCCAACACTGCACGACCGCTGTTAACCGACGCTAATGCGTTATCTATCGCGGTTAATGCTGCGGTCGCGCCGGCAGCCGTTGTTAAATCAATCGAATCTAACGATTGTCCGCTTTTACCAGAACCGTAAGTACCGACCTCTAAACCTAGCGTTGTTGTTACATCTGTACCGGTTGTGCCACTTTCAATAGTAAATGAAGTGGCTGATTTTAATGTAACCGAACCGGTATAAGTACCATCGGCAACCAATCCGGTATCAGTACCATCACCAGCAAAGCCGCCTGTTGCTGTGTCGATAACAATGTTACGACCATCAGCAGCCTCAAGTTTAATACCTTTAGCGTTGTCATTGGTATCAATAGCGACCACGCCGGTTTGTCCTGATATGGCGTTAATAGCTTGAACCACCGCCGCTCTATCAGCAGCAAAATCTGTACCTGTGGTTGTTACCGTACCCGTATTAACGCCGTTAATATTAATAACACCCGATGCACCCGCTGTGGCTTGGACTCCATTAGTAGCATTGGTATTGACTACAGCCGAAACGCCCGTTTGCTTAGAAATCGCATTAATTGCCGCCGCTTTAGAAATCGCACTGTTATCTTTTAAACTAGAGGACGCTTTATCATCACTGGCTAATGAAGAGCCAATTAATACGCCATTGATTTTAAAGTCACCAGCGGTAAATGCTGTGTTAGTTGTCAAAGCAGCAGTTGAGGTGTAAGCCACTTGCGGCGAATAAGTACCTGCTTGTAAACCGGTATTGCTAATCGTACCTGTACCTTCATTAATTTTAATGTCTTTTGCTGAAGACAAGGTATAAGTACCAAAATACGTTTGAAAACCGGCATCGGTTTTATCAGTCGGGTCGGTTAAGTCAACACCATTAAACGCTAAACCGGTAGAGGATGCGGTTAATGCTGTTGTTGACGCCGAGTTATCAAAACCCAACGTAATATTGCGACCATCTTGAGAGACCAGTTTTACACCGCCCGCATCCGTACCAGTATCAACCGCTGTTACACCAGTTTGATCAGATAAAGCGTTAATTGCCGTAATCACTGATTGGCGCGTTGCTGACGTGTCTGTCGTGGTAAACACAGCCGATGTTGATACGCCGTTAATTACGATAACACCATCTGTTGCTGCACCTGTCATGGCTCGACCTTCAACTTCAGTCGCATTAACCGATGCCACAACACCTGTTTCGTTTGATAATGAGTTAAATGCCGCCACTTTGGCAATTGCACTCGCCGCATTAAACGAGAACGATTTATTATCGGCTGTACCGACTGAAGCACCGATAGTGACACCGTTAATGCTGACATCGCCTGCTACCATAGACGGTGTCGTTGTCGAGTCGCCCGCCACCGAAGCACTGGCACGTCCAGTAATAGATGACGCATCACCGGTACCCAGTGTTGATGTTTTTGAGCTGGTCATACCTATAGAGATCGTTTGGCCAGCATTCGCACCGATTTGAAACGACTGGTCTTTAAATGAACCATCCAGTAATTTCGTGCCGTTGAATTCAGTTTGACCCGCTACTCTATCAATTTCTTCTAACAATTGATCGGCTTCTTGTTGGATAGCGGCACGGTCAACGGTAGTATTGGTTGCGTTAGCAGATTGAACTGCCAGCTCACGCAACCGTTGCAAGTTGGTGGTAATCTCACCTAAAGCGCCCTCGGCTGTTTGCGCTAATGAAATACCATCATTCGCATTGCGACTTGCTTGGTTTAAGCCTTTAATTTGTGATGTCATGCGGTCAGAAATTGAGAGACCCGCAGCATCGTCTTTTGCACTGTTAATGCGCAGACCAGAAGACAAGCGTTGCATTGCTGTCGTTTGAGACATTTGTGATTTGCCCAAATTCCTCTGTGCAGTCAGTGAACTTATATTGGTATTGACTACTGAAGACATGATATTTCTCCTAGCTTATTGTGTGATTGTATTTAGGTAATCGAGGGAGTGTAACCACCTGATTAACTCTCGTAGGCTTTATCGGCGTTGGCTAGAGAATCTTTAATTTTTTTCTTTGCTTTTTTACAGTATTCTGAAATTGTTAACACCTGTTTATAGCTCTGCCTTGAGTACAGGTGGTGCATGTTCCAATGGGATAGTAAAGCTAAAAACAGCGCCACCCGTGGCGCTGTTTTGTGCACGTATAGTACCGCCATGAGCCTCTACAATCGCTTTGCATATCGCTAAGCCCAGGCCAACACCGCTTTGTGCGCTCTCATGGTGTAAGCGATAAAATTTTTCAAATATTTTTTGTTGATAACCGTCTGGAATACCCGGCCCCTGGTCAGCGAGTGCGATTTCAACGCCATTTTCAATAGTACTAATCGTTAATTCCAGAGGGCTGTTCGGCGGGGTATAACGCAAAGCATTTTCTATTAAATTCATTAACACTTGCTCGATTAAGACGACATCAACACACAGCATCGTCAGTCCGGAGGGTAAATTTACTGACAATGGCCGATTGATTAACCTCGTGTGTAGACGTGTTAATACCGAACCAATGATTTCATCAGCGGGATACCATTGTTTATTTAACGCTACTTTACCGGCATCAAAGCGCGCCATGTCTAAGATATTATTAACCAGCGTTGACATACGCTGCGCTTCGTCATAAATCGCCTGGCTTAAATCCTGTTGCGCCTTGGGTTCTAATAACGCTCGGTTGTCTAATAAGGTGCTAGCCGAACCCATAATCGTTGCCAATGGCGTGCGTAAGTCGTGCGAAATAGCGCTTAATAACGAATTGCGCAACCGCTCTGCTTCCACCGCTAATTGTGCTGATTTCGTTTGCTCAGTTAGACGGACACGGGTAATCGCCTGCGCGATTTGGCTTAGTAACGTTTCTAATAGCTTTTGTTGTTCGGGTAAAAAAATCCTGCGCAAATTAACCGGCAACAACACCAAAACGCCTAACATGGTTTCTTTATTGCTTAACGGAAAATAAACAGCATCCGCGCCAGGTAATGTATGCGTGCCTTGACCGGCTATTTCATTGTGATCTAAAACCCATTGTGCCACGCTTAAATCGGCTGAACTCAATGATTCCGGCATAGGTGGCTGATTAGGATAAACAACGCGGTTATTCGCATCGGTAAATAAAATAACGTTTTTACTACCGAACTCGGTATAAAAATGCTTAACGGCTGTACGCACGATTTCGTCTTCGCTTTGGCTGGCCGTTAATTCTTTACTCATCGCATACAACACCGTCGCGCGGCGTTCTCTATGACCTGCGACTTTTGCCTGCGAGCGCACATTAGCCATTAAATGACTAATCACCATGGCCACAGTTAACATCGCCAATAAGGTAAATAAATATTGGCTGTCGGCGACGGTAAAACTGAAATAAGGCGGTACGAACAGCAAATCGAACATTAACACGCCTAAGCATGACGCCAATATCGACGGGCCATGTCCAAAGCGCGTCGCAATAAAAACCACGCCAAGTAGAAAAACCATCATTAGATTAGCCAGCGCGAACCGGTCTAGCATTAAATAGCCAAGACCGACATTCACTAGCGTAACGATAATAGCCCATAGATAACCATAGCGATTTTTTCCCAGGCTGGTATTTCGCTTGCTTAATCCTGGCAAGGGATTTCTTCGGTATAACGATAGCTCCGCTTTATTACTATCAGCTCTAGGCGTACCGAGTAAATAAATATTGATGTTATGCGCTTGACTGATTAAATCATCGACAATCGAACCTAATAATAGGCGTCGCCAACCGCGCCGAGAAGGTTTTCCCATAACAATTTTGGTGACATTGCGCTCGTACGCATAGCGAATAATCGCCGAACTCATTTTCGGAGCGCTTAATGTCGCGGTTTCCGCACCTAATTGTTCGGCGAGTCGTAGAATGCGTAAAATGCCATCGCGCTTTTCAGCCGATAAACGCTGCAATTCTGGCGTTTCTACATACAACACTAACCATTCGGCGCGTAGACTCGTCGCAAAACGCTTACCCGCGCGCACTAAACGCTCTGATAACGGATTCGGGCCTATGCAGACAAGAATTCTCTCGTTAACCTGCCAAACATCGCGAATAAAATGATTTTCGCGATAATCCAGCATTTGCGCATCCACGCGATACGCCGTTTGCCGTAGCGCTAATTCTCTTAACGCAATTAAATTGCCTTTGCGGAAAAAATGCTTAGCGGCTTCTTCGGCTTGCTCAGCAATATAGACTTTGCCATCTTTGAGCCTATCTAATAACTCATCGGGTGGCAAATCGACTAGCTCGACTTCATTGGCCTCTTCGAATACCGTATCAGGAATCGTTTCCCAGACGCGTATGCCAGCAATTTGGCCGATGTCATCGTTTAAGCTTTCTAAATGTTGCACATTCAGCGCCGTATAAACATCAATACCCGCTTCGAGTAATTCGTCTATATCTTGCCAGCGCTTAGGATGACGTGAGCCGGGCGCATTGGTATGCGCTAATTCATCGACAACAATAATTGACGGTTTACGTTTTAATGCGGCATCAATATCAAATTCGCTTAATACCGCACCACGATAATCAATGTGCTTAGGCGGCAGTACTTCCAGTCCTTGCAACAATGCTGCGGTTTCTTTACGGCCATGAGTCTCTACCAACCCTATGATGATGTCTATATTCTCAGCGCGTTTTTCTTTCGCAGCGAGTAACATCGCGTAGGTTTTACCAACCCCAGCGGCTGCACCAAAAAAAATTTTTAACCGCCCCCGCGTCGCGCGGCTATGTTCGCGTTCTACGCGTGCGAGTAGCTGGTCTGGATCAGGGCGTTCGAGGTCCATAGCTGTCTCCAAAATAAGTTTGCTTGCTCCCACGCAGCGTAGAAACGATAAAAATTAAGACTGGTTAGGTTTTAATGTCATTGGCTCAAAAGCAATTTTTGTTCACCAACAATATTGCCATTCGCTAAATCACATACCTCCAACCATGTTGGCGTATGTTTGACGCTAATTTCATAACGCATAACAGAATCATGTTGTTTGCCTTTGATAAATTCTACTCGGTCTATTTTTCCATGATGCCTAAATAACGCTTTTTCTCTACATGCTTCAAGATGCGTTTTATTGGTGGGCAAACTGAAGCGTTCGTTGTTGATGTCAGCATTTGTTACTAATGGCAGGATAAAGAATAAGCCGAGATAAACAGAGCTGCTTGCATGATTATTTGTCATAGTCGCGCGGCATCTAAAGCCAGATTCAGCGTTAACACATTGACTCGAGGTTCGCCAAGTAGCCAGCCTTGTCTTAATTCGGTATGGGCTTGAACGATTTCTCTTAGTTTTTCAGGCGCTAAATGGCGGGCTTGGGCAACACGATGAAGCTGATAATCGGCAGCGGCTAGGCTAATATGAGGGTCTAAACCACTGCCGGAAGCTGTCACCAAATCAATCGGTATGGCGGCTTGATTATCTGGGTCGGCGGACTTAAGCGCGGCAATTCGCTCTTTAATTACCGCGAGTAGCGCTGGATTCGTTGATCCTAAATTGGAACCACTCGACGCAGCGGCGTTATAGGGATAAGGCCCGGTTGCGGAAGGTCTGCCCCAAAAATACTCCGGCTGTGAAAATGCCTGACCAATGAGTGCAGAGCCTAACGCGTTGCCTTGGCTATCACTGATTAAACTGCCATTGGCTTGCTTGGGAAAAATAAGTTGTGCGATACCGGTGACGATAACCGGGTAGAGAACACCTGTTAATAGCGTGAAAATAGCTAATAACACCAATGCAGAGCGTAATTGTTTTAACATCATAGTCTCCTTAAACCAAGCCAAGCGTCACTAACAACCAATCAATCGCTTTAATGCCGATAAACGGCACGACTAGGCCGCCGACACCATAGATGAGTAAGTTGTTTTGTAATAACGTCGCAGCGCCTACCGGTTTGTAAGCAATGCCTTTTAACGCTAACGGAATCAAGGCAATAATGATTAAGGCATTAAAAATCACGGCGGATAAAATGGCGCTCGCCGGTGTGGCTAAGTGCATAATATTGAGCACGTTTAAGACCGGGTAAGTCGTGGCAAACGCAGCCGGAATAATGGCAAAGTATTTCGCTATATCGTTGGCGATGCTAAACGTGGTTAATGCACCGCGTGTCATTAACATTTGTTTGCCGGTTTCAACGATTTCAATCAGCTTGGTTGGGTTAGAATCTAAATCCACCATATTACCGGCTTCTTTAGCCGCTTGTGTGCCGCTATTCATCGCTACCGCCACATCCGCTTGTGCGAGTGCGGGCGCGTCGTTAGTGCCATCCCCGGTCATGGCAACTAATCGGCCTTCGGCTTGATATTGCCGGATTAATTTCAGCTTGGCTTCGGGTGTTGCCTCGGCTAGAAAATCATCCACACCGGCTTCAGCCGCGATAGCCGCAGCCGTTAAGCGGTTATCGCCGGTAATCATAATGGTTTTAATGCCCATTTGCCTAAGCTCGGCGAAACGCTCTTTAATCCCACCTTTAACAATATCTTTAAGCTCAATCACGCCTAACACACGCGTACCTTCAGCAACGACTAAGGGTGTACTGCCGCGTCTAGCCACATCATCCACTAATTTGCTGTATTCCGGCGAGAATTTACCGCCTAAGTCTTCGACATAGCTCTTAATGGCATCGGTCGCACCTTTTCTGATTTGTCGGCCTTCGATATTAACTCCGCTCATACGCGTTTGTGCGCTGAAATGGATAAACGTCGCGCCTAATGCCTTCACATCGCGCTCTCTAAAACCATATTTTTGCTTGGCTAAAACCACGATGCTACGGCCTTCGGGTGTTTCATCGGCTAATGAGGCGAGTTGTGCCGCATCGGCGAGTTCTTTCTCCGTAATGCCTTTAACGGCTATAAACATAGACGCTTGCCGGTTGCCTAAGGTTATCGTGCCGGTTTTATCAAGCATTAACACATCGATGTCACCTGCCGCTTCAACGGCTCTACCCGAAGTCGCAATGACATTTTTTTGCATCATACGGCCAATGCCAGCGACACCAATAGCCGATAACAAACCACCAATAGTCGTCGGAATTAAACACACCAATAATGCGATTAACACCGTTAATGAAATTGGTTTACCAGCACCTGAAGCCTCTACGGCATACCATGAAAAAGGTAGCAACGTAGCGGTCGCCAGCAAAAATACTAAGGTTAAGGCGACTAATAAAATCGTTAATGCGATTTCATTGGGCGTTTTCTGCCGCTGCGCACCTTCGACCATCGCAATCATACGATCTAAAAACGCCTCGCCTGGATTAGCACTAATTCTGACGACTAACCAATCGGATAACACGCGAGTGCCACCGGTAACTGAGCTAAAATCACCACCCGCCTCGCGGATAACAGGCGCGCTTTCTCCGGTAATCGCACTTTCATCGACCGAGGCCACGCCTTCAATGACTTCGCCGTCACCCGGAACAAAGTCGCCAGCCTCTATCAGCACAACATCGCCACGTCTTAGCGAAGCACCGGCTATTTTTGCATAATGCGCACCATAGCGCGGCTCATCGAGTTTTTTGGCGGCAATATCACGTTTGGCACTACGCAAAAATGCTGCTTGCGCTTTGCTACGCCCTTCCGCAACGGCTTCAGCAAAATTAGCAAATAACACCGTGCCCCATAGCCATAGCGTAATCGCCAAGATAAAAGACGCCGGCTCTTCGCTCTGACCTTCTAGCGCGAGCAGCCATAACAGCGTGGTCAATAAACTACCGACATAAACCACAAACATCACAGGAT
>CAWUNX010000097.1:0-10399 GCA_963923905.1 uncultured Methylocucumis sp. | reverse complement strand
ACACTTATGCCACCATCCAGAATTTACCCCGCATGGGAGTTGTAAGCTGTGTTCGGTTAAAGTTAATGGCCGTATTTGCTCTGCGTGTACGTTTCCAGCCGCAGAAGGCCAAGATATTATCAACAACAGCCAAGAACTAAACGAAGACAGACAAAAAATCACCCAAATGTTGTTTGTCGAAGGTAATCATTTTTGCCCATCGTGCGAAAAAACAGGCAACTGCCAACTACAAGCCGTTGCCTATCATTTGAATATGCTAGATGACCATTTCCCGTTGTTCTTTCATAATCGCAACGTCGATGCCTCACATAGCGATGTGTTAATCGATCATAACCGTTGTATTTTCTGCACCTTATGTGTGAGAGCTAGTATAGAACAAGATGGTAAGAACGTATTTGCTATTGCTGGACGCGGTATTAACAAACACTTAGCCGTTAACTCAGCAACCGGTTTGTTAAAAGACAGTGACTTGGATAAAAACGATAAAGCAGCGCATATTTGTCCTACCGGCGCCATATTGATTAAACGCACTGGTTATCAAGTACCGATTGGACAGCGCATTTACGACCATAAAGAAATTGACGCCGTAAGTTTAGCGCGTGAAACCTTGGAGCAGCATCATGGCGAATAAAATTAAAGTCGCAACCACGTCATTGGCCGGTTGCTTTGGCTGCCACATGTCGTTCTTAGACATAGACGAGCGTTTAGTCACATTGGTCGAACATGTGCAATTTGACCGTTCGCCGTTAACTGACATCGAGCATTGCAGCAGCGACTGCGATATAGGATTGATCGAAGGCGGGGTATGTAATTCTGAAAACGTTCATACCTTACGCGAGTTTCGCAAGCAATGTAAAATTCTAGTTGCGGTAGGCGCGTGTGCGATTAATGGCGGCTTGCCTGCTATGCGTAATTTTATCCCGTTAGAAGAATGTTTAGCAGAAGCCTATTTGCATGGCATAGGCGTAGAAAACGCACATGTGCCTAATGACGAAGAGCTGCCCCTACTATTAGATAAAGTTCGCCCCATTCATGAAGTCGTCAAAGTGGACTATTTTTTACCTGGCTGTCCACCGTCTGCGGATGTGTTTTGGAAATTTCTGACCGATTTATTAGCCGGAAGTCAGCCTAAATTAGATTATGAACTCGTGCATTTTGATTAATTAGGGTAGACAACTGCTAAGGCATGAATACTAAAAAACGTCAGGCGTTATTTGCTAAACTTGCACAGGCAATTCCAGAGCCTACCACCGAATTAAATTACACCAGTACGTTTGAATTATTAATTGCCGTGGTGTTATCGGCACAAGCCACCGATAAAAGTGTCAATAAAGCCACAGAAAAATTGTTTACTGTGGCTAATACGCCTGAAACCCTGCTAGCATTAGGTGGGCTGGGCTTAAAAAACTATATAAAAACCATAGGGTTATATAATAGTAAAGCGACTAATATTATTAGCTTATGCCAGCAACTCATAGAAAAACACCAAAGCCAAGTACCTAACACGCGTAGTGAATTAGAAGCGCTAGCAGGCGTAGGCCGAAAAACAGCCAATGTCATTTTAAATACTGCATTCGGACAACCAACTATTGCGGTTGATACGCATATTTTCCGCGTTGCCAATAGAACAGGAATAGCACCCGGAAAAAATGTACTAGCGGTTGAACATGCTTTAGAACAAAGTGTCCCTAAGCAGTATAAACAAGATGCGCATCATTTGCTGATATTACACGGTCGTTATACGTGTATTGCGCGTAAACCTAAATGTAATAGCTGTATAATTAACGACTTGTGTGAATATGAACAAAAAACGTTAGAAAGTTAATTAGCGATGCGGATTGTTTTTTTTAAATAGCGCAGTATAGTTAGCGCTCAGGTAACGTTTCAGCTATCAAAACAGGATGCACAGCATCCATCTTTAAATAACCACAGGAAACTATTATGAAAACAAAGAGTAAATCACCATTAGCAGCTGCAATGGGTGTGGCTATTATTTCTTCATTAAATGTTGCTACTGAGAATGCAGAAGCTAATCCATTTGGCATGAGCGAATTAAGCAACGGTTATATGCAAGTTGCCGAAGCCGCTAAAACCGGTGAAATGGCATGTGGTGCTAATATGCCTGGCATGAAAGACAGCAAAAGCAATGTTGAAGGCGCATGTGCTGGCAGCAAAACTAGTTCAGCCGCTAAAGCTAGCGAAGGCAAATGCGGTGAAGGCAAATGCGGCGCCATGATGGATGGCGACAAAATGAAAAAAGGCATGGAGTCTACTTGTGGCGCGATGATGAAAGGTAAAGAAGGCGCCTGCGGTAACACTAAAGCAGCCGAAGGCAAATGCGGCAGCCAATGTGGCGAGCAAATGAAAAACTGCGCAAATGCTAAATCAGCCGAAGGCGCTTGTGGCGCACAAATGAAAGGTTGTGGTGAAGGTATGCAAGGTTGCGCAGAAATGATGAAAGGTAAAGAAGGTGGTTGTGCGGCTGACAAAAAAGCCACACCAGCAACACCGGGTGTAACTGTAAAACCCGCTGCGCCTGCAAAACCATAAGGTTTCAGCATAATGCAAAATAAGGCGGCAGTTGCCGCCTTATTTTTGACGACTCCCCCGAAGGATACGCAATGCGTACCTTTTTCACTGACTACATCACGAGGTGGTCACATGGATACCCACTCCCACATTCAAAATGCCGGCTTAGGTTTAAGACGATCCTTACTACCGCACGTCCTTACGACTTCTCCATCTGCGGTTAATTTTTATGAAGTAGCGCCGGAAAACTGGATAAACATTGGCGGTAAACTGGGTAAACAATTTCGACTGCTTACAGAGCGTCATCCATTTGTTTGTCATGGTTTATCGCTGTCATTAGGCAGCACCGACCCATTAGACGAAGCGCTGGTCTTAGCCATTAAGCGTTTTATGGCTACTCATCAAATCACTTGTTATAGCGAACACTTAAGCTATTGCAGCCATAACGGGCATTTATACGATTTATTACCGATTCCTTTTACCGAAGACGCCGTGCATCATGTTGCTCGGCGTGTTAAACGCGTACAAGACTTGCTAGAACAAAAAATGGCATTAGAAAACGTGTCGTATTATGCCGCACCCGGTCAAGAAATGTCGGAAAGCGACTTCTTCAATGCGGTCGTCGAAGAAGCCGATTGCAATGTTTTACTCGATATAAACAACATCTATGTCAATAGCGTTAATCACGGCTACGATGCGGATGCGTTTTTACGCACCATGCCAGCAAAACGTATTGTCTATGCCCATATCGCCGGACATTATGTCGAAGCAGAAAATTTCTTAGTCGATACCCACGGTGCGGAAGTCATTGACCCCGTCTGGAAACTCTTAGGTAAAGCCTATGAATTATTTGGCGTGTTCCCAACATTATTAGAACGCGATTTTAATATTCCAGCTTTCGATGAATTAATCCGCGAAGTGGAAACGATTAATACCATACAAAACGCATGGCGTAGTCATCATGCGCAACAATCGGCCTAACACTATGGCGGTCGATTTCAAATTAAAGCAGCAAGAATTTGTTGCCTATATTCGCAATCCTGAGCAACACCCAGCACCGGATGATGTAGACCTCACTCGCGTAAGCATGTATCGAGAATTATTGTTCAATAATATCGATAACTTTCTTGCCAGTAATTTTCCCGTGTTGCGTAAAATCCATGATGACCCGCAATGGACGGCACTGGTACAAGACTTTTTCGCGCAGCATCACAGTACAACGCCGTATTTTTCTGAAATTGCCGAAGAATTTCTTAGCTTTTTACAAAACGAACGCGGCACACAAGCACAAGATTATCCGTTTCTCTTAGAACTCGCACATTATGAATGGGTTGAAACGGTATTGATGATTGATGAAACGCAATTAGCGCCTAACCCAACTGGTTTAAACCTACTCGATCAGGTATTGAGCATATCGCCGTTAGCCTGGCCCTTAGCCTATTTATACCCGGTCCATAAAATCGCACCCGGTTATTTACCCAGTACGCCAGCGGCTGAGCCAACGTTTTTAATTGTGTACCGTAATCCAGACGATGAAGTACATTTTTTAGAAATTAACGCATTAACCTATAGCTTATTAGAATTAATACAACAAAACCCAACGCAAAACGCTTACGCCTTGTTAAAGCAACTAGCTGAACAAGTTAGCCCCCATAATCCAAACAAGATTATCAATACCGGAGTAGAAATACTCATGGCTATGTATGAAAAAAACATTATCTGTTTAGGGTAATCGGGCCAGATACATATATTACTTGTATCTGACTCTGTTATTACTCCCAATTTTTTTGTATTTTTGGCAATTGCGATTGATAAATTGGGTGATTTTCGATTAATTATTCCGTGGAAATCTATGAAAAATACAAAGCTTATAAGCATACTACTCAGTATGGGTAGCGTATACACGTTAGATGCAGCACCGCTTGTTGGGGAGGCCGCCTTGCAGTCGCTTCAGCAAACGATTATTAAAAATCATCCTGAGCTCACTCAACAAGTTAATAAAAATCAAACTAAACTACATTTATTCGCAAATACTTTTCGTTACAACTCGCCTTATAAAGAAGGTCGTGTCATTGTGCGCTTAAAAGCAGGTGTATCGCCCCAGACCTTCATTTATGGTATGGGTATAGCACGTGTAAGTAAGAGCAAGAATTTTCGACTAAACGAGCCAATAAAAAAAGCGGGCGTAACAGCCTCTCGCCATATCGTTGTCTTAGAATCGTCAACACTCACGACAAAAGAACTTATTAATCAGCTAAAGAATAACTCGTCAGTCGATTTAGTAGAGCCTGACTACTATTTATATACGCAAAGCACTTTGCCTAATGACAATTTGTTTTCAGAACTATGGGGTATGAACAATACAGGGCAAACAGGGGGCACAGCCAATGCTGATATTAATGCACCTGAGGCATGGGATAGAATTACCGGTAATAGCTCTGTTACTGTGGGTATTATCGATACAGGAATTGATTATCGTCATGCTGATTTGCTCAATAATTTATGGCGTAATCTTAAAGAGCTTAAAGGCGTAGCGGGCGTAGATGACGATGGCAATGGCTATATTGACGATCTTTATGGCATAGATACTTATAACGGTGATAACGATCCACTCGATGATAATAGCCATGGTACGCATGTTGCTGGCACTATTGGCGGTGTAGGTAATAATGTGGAAGGGGTTACTGGGGTAGCTTGGAATGTAAAAATGGCGGCTTGCAAGTTTCTTAATGCAAGCGGTAATGGTGATACAAGCGGTGCTATTGAATGTATCAATTATTTTAATGGCTTAAAAGCGCAAGGCGAAAATATTGTTGCCACTAACAACTCATGGGGCGGTGGCGACTTTTCTCAACTGCTCAAAGATGCTATCGATGCCAGTGGCACGGCAGGCATTTTGTTTATTGCAGCAGCGGGCAATGATACGAATAACAACGACTTAAATCCCTCTTACCCAGCCTCTTATGACTCAAGCAATATTATTGCAGTTGCAGCAACGGACGACACCGATTCATTGGCAGATTTTTCCAATTACGGTGCAACATCTGTTGATCTTGCTGCACCTGGTGTCGATATTCTCAGTAGCATATTGACCACGTCAGGTTGCCCAGCTTTTAGCCCAGAAAGTGCAGCAGTCTATCATGATGGTTTTGAAGCAGGTTTAGGTCAATGGTCTTTATTAGGCTATCTAGGTTCTAATCCTATTTATAACAATCCTAGCTATTGGTGGCAGCAAAATAATGCCGTCAATCACACGGGCGCATCGTCTGCTTCGGATAGCTTAAGTGGAAATTATGCAAATAGTACAGTTTCCTCTATGACTAAAGGATTAAATCTTTCGGCGGTTAGTTCGTCTTTGTGTGGAGGACTTTGGTTGAAAGGCCAAGCTGAGTACACATATGATTATTTATACATTTACCTTTCTAAAGATAGCGGTGCAACATGGACACAAACAATTGGTGCAACAGGAACATTCAGTGATTGGACAAAAGTGACGTTTGCTATTCCGGATGATTTTAAAACGTCAGGCTTTTTATTGTCTTTAGTAAGAGCTAATGATTCACTTATTACCTATGCAGGTTATGAAGTCGATGATGTAGGGATTGGTAGTAGTACCCAAAGTTTCGTTTCTAATTATGATTGGTTCGATGGCACATCCATGGCAACGCCTCATGTCACTGGAGCTGTTGCATTAGCAGCTATGGCTTTTCCAAGTGAAAGCGTAGCTGCAAGAAAAACTAGGGTCTTAAGTAATGTAGATGCTGTTTCTGGATTATCTGGTGTGGTATCAACAGGTGGCCGGCTCAACGTCAATAAAATGGTCGCGAATGGCACAGATAACTTGCTTCGTTGGCCGGATTATAACAATGACGCAAAAGCCGACATCTTATGGCGACATAGTTCTACAGGAAGTAACGCGACTTGGTTTATGAATGGCACTTCTGTTATCAGTAGCAATGGCATTACGCCAGTAGCCGATTTAAGCTGGCGAATCGGCGGTACCCCTGATATGAACGGTGATGGCAAGGCTGATATTTTATGGAGAAGCTATTCTAGCGGTAATAACCTCGTTTGGTTTATGAATGGGACATCTGTTATTGGTACTAATAGTGTTGAGGCCCTAGCCGACATAAACTGGCGCATAGTTGGAACACCAGATATGAATGGTGATGGCAAGCCGGATATTTTGTGGCGAAATCTTGCAACTGGCAGCAACATGGTTTGGTTTATGAATGGTAGCGCCCATGTTGGTACTAGCTCTATATTGTCAGTGGCTGACACTAATTGGCAAATTGTTGGTACTCCCGACATGAATAATGATGGCAAGCCAGATATTTTATGGCGGAATTACTCAAGTGGCAGTAATTATCTTTGGTATATGAATGGAATCACTCGTATTGATGTTAGCACGATTCCGTCCGTATTAGATATAAACTGGCGAGTTGTTGGAACGCCAGATATGAATAGAGACGGCAAACCCGATATTTTATGGCGTAATTACTCTAGTGGTAGCAACCTTGTCTGGTTCATGAACGGTGTTAGCGTTATAACTAATCAGAGATTCAGTGGGTTAAGTGATCTTAATTGGCGAATCGTAAATAACGGAGATTTTTAGCGATTTCTGAAGGCCAAAATCCAAGGAGGGATTTTGCCGCTTCAAAACAGTGGTGCAGGCGCTATTTCATGAAGTGTTAGCAGGCGAATTAAGTGTGATAGGATAATCGCGTTATGTCTTGACTAGTGACCTATAAAGACACAAATTTTTGTAGAGATTATCTGCTAAAAATTGGTAGCCCTTAATTTGAGGAAAATCGCTTAAAATGACGATTTGGCTTTACGCACAAAAATTTAAATTGCCCTGTCTTAAGTTCGAGCTTATTTTCTGCTTAAGCAAATTCACTATTTTAATTAAGAGAGGTTTAAATGGAACTTATTTCAAAGAAATCATGGAGTGCTCCAATACTAACGATTATTGATAAAGTACTGAGCGAGGAACAGAAAAATACGGTTGCTTCGTTACAAAAGCGTAAAGTTTATATTTATAAACTTGGCGTTTATTGGCGAATGTTACCTTCTTTTCAGCCTTCGACTCGCTTGATATATGATGTTTATATTTGGGAACTTATACCGCCATCGATCATAGCTGAACTTAGAGAACACAAAGCAGATTTGATAATTGATGTGTCTATTGAGCCGTTATTCGTAAAACCTGATAATGAACAGCCGCCAAAGCAGGATATTATCGAAATATATCAGGCGTTACGCGATCTTAATATTCCCCCCGCTAGAATTATTCTTGCAGACTCCAACCTATCGGCACCGGCATTTCATGACGCTGTTGTTGCTGAACTAGGTATTACTGAGCCAATGCGTATATGGTCGTTAGACTTTGCCATGGTTTATACTGCCTTAAAGTTAGAGAGTGATCCGGTAATACAGGAGCGCATCACTGCCAATGTCAGCTTAGAAAAAAGAATTGCCGAACAGCAACAGCCTTTGAAGCCATTTTTGTATTTAATCCGTAGAATAAAATTTCATCGTATGGTTGTAATTTTAGCGCTATTGGATTATTTCAAAGAGAGTCAAATTGTTTTTTCTTTACTCGGAGGCTTTGAAGTCAGTCAAGTCAACAACACGGATTTATTAGCCTACGAACTAAATAGTGCTGTTAAGTTTCTTGAGGCGGCACCCAATTTTAGAGCGGGTGTTAACTGGCGTGAAATCGCTAATCGTTTAACACAACAGTTTCCGATTGCTATTCCTGGCTCGGACTCATTCGCCGATAACAAAAGCTTTGCATTTCGCTCTATCGATGGCAAATGGTATGCCGAAACGTTTATGAGTATCGTCGGTGAATCCTGCTTTACCGGTGGAGAGTCATTGTTTATTACTGAAAAACTGGTCAAACCCCTTTATTGGTCTCATCCATTCGTTGTCCTTGGCGACCCTGGAACGCTAGAACGGCTAAGAGTATTAGGTTTTAGAACATTTAACAAAGTTATTGATGAGCACTATGACACTGTCAAAGACCCTGGTATGCGTTTACTCGCGTTAATTACCGAGTTATATCGTTTAGGTTCGCTTAGCCCCGCCGAATTAAGCCAAGCGCAAAACGTGTTGGCAGAAGATGTGCAATATAACTTTGATTATCTATGTAATCGATTTTATTCACATTTTGCTAAATTGTTTGTCGATTCTTTCGCGGAGATTATGAAATAAGCAATACCGGTGCAATCGAAATAGAGAGTTTTTCATAATATGCAAAATTCTCTCTATATCGAGCAATAATAATGGATGCATTATTTGTAAACCCTGATTCATCAGCAAAAGCTTATCAAGGCTTAGCTAAAATTTATTCCGCAATAGAACCGCCAACATGGGCTTTATTATTAGCCCAATCTTGTCGCTGCCAAGGCTTTGATGTAGGTATTTTAGATTGCAATGCTAAGAAGCTGTCTTTTGAGCAATCAATTACTATTATTCAAGATGCTAAACCACGTTTAGTTGTACTTGTGGTTTACGGTCAAAATCCTAACTCAGGGACTACCAGCATGATAGGTGCTTTAGCGCTTGCTCAAGAAATTAAGGATGCTGACCTAAATACAAAAATAGGTATAGTTGGTTCTCACGTTAGTGCATTGCCCAAAGAAGTGTTAGCCTATGCCTGCATTGACATCGTGTTTTTGAACGAAGGTGTGTACGCACTGCACAATCTGCTACGCAGTAATTTGAATTCGGATTTAGCTACTATCAAAGTCAGCTATAGTAACGACTCGAAAAGAGGAGCGGGAACCCTCAAAATAAGGCCTTTTAACTGAATCTAAAGCCTTAGCCGTAGGAGGTATTCCCGCTATGAAAAAGCATAACTATCGTACAAAAAAATCAATGAAATAAACTGGCAGGAGTTAAGCCAGCAATTTGTTGGCGAAGTGATTACCTTTGCCGTTGATGTAGCCAAGCTCCAGCAATATGGCCTGCTAACGACGGTAGATCAAAAGCTATCGATCTTAGTCAAATGGGATTTACCCGAAACCCGGGAGCTCATTAAACACCTGAAGCAGTTCAATGGCTTGGTCACGGTCGTCATGGAATCGACCGGTACTTACGGAGACGCTATGCGCCACCAATTCAGCGAAGCTGGATTTAGCGTGTATCAAGCCAGTGCTAAACGAGTTCATGATGCGAAAGAAATCTTTGATGGTGTGCCTAGCTTACATGATGCCAAAGCGGCCTGCCTGATTGCTAAGCTGCATCAAGAAGGCCTGACAAAACCTTGGCATGAATTGGACAGTGCGGCACGCGAGTTCAATGCGACGCGGCGCGAATATGAGATGCACCAAAGTCAGTATGAACGTAACCAAAACCGCCTGGAAGCGTACTTAAGTCGGCATTGGCCGGAAGTGTTGGCGTTGTTCGACTTGGACAGCGTCACGTTGGAAAAGCTGTTGATCACCTACGGCTCGCCAGAGGCCATCGCCGCTCAAGCCGACCAGGCGGCTAAAGACATGCAGGTTTGGGGAGGTCATTTTCTTAAGCTCGACAAAATTGTTCATGTTATCGACAGCGCTGCCAACACGATGGGGCTTCCGTGCCTAGATGCAGAGCGGCGGTACTTGCAAGCCTTAGCTTCCGAACTGCAGCATAGCCGTTGCCAACGACAGGCAGCTAAACAGCTGATGGAGGCGCGTGTCGAAGCCGATGACGGACTGAAGAAAATGGCCGCGCTGATTGGTAAACTGACCACAGCGGTTCTGATCAGTTTACATTTAGATCCGCGCCACTTTAGTAGCGCTCACAGCTATCTAAAAGCCTTAGGTAACTACTCAGCCCGACCAAAAACCGCTATAGTAATAGCATGAAAATCAACCGA
>CAWUNX010000096.1:0-10418 GCA_963923905.1 uncultured Methylocucumis sp. | reverse complement strand
CGGGGCGGCATAAGCACCCGACAGCCGGTATTATCGATAGCCAAAGCGTTAAAACAACAGCCTTGGCGGGAGTTAAGGGGTACGATTCCGCTACCGCCCAGGATTGCATCATCTTCCTACTCTCCTCAAGATAACCGGCGCGATTAAGTCGCTCTAACTTTATCCTTGGGCATGTGGCATAGTTGCCGCTCTATCGCATCGGCTGACCAACCTTGTTCATTTAGCAACGTACTTGCCATTGCTCTAAAGCCGTGCGGCGTCATGGTGTCGTTGTCATAGCCTAAGGTTCTTAACGCGACTCGAATGGTGTTATCACTCATCGGCCTGCCATCGTTACGGCTTGATGGAAATACATAAACACCGGAACCGGTTAATGGTTGCATTGCTTGAAGAATCGCAACGGCTTGGCTGCTTAACGGCACGATATGGTTAACTTCGATTTTTGTAACAAAGTAGCGCCATTCTTTGGCGGTTAAATCCACGTCAGCCCATTTCATTTGGCGTATTTCGCCCGGCCTTTGGAAGACCAAGGGGCTAAACCTTAAGGCCATTTGTACGGTAAATGTGCCTTGATAGCTATACATATCGCGTAACAGTTGCCCCACCGCTCTAGGCTCAATAATCGCCGCGCGGTTTTTTACTTTTTGTGCCGGTATTTGTTTTGCAACCGCTTGCGCTGGGTCATAATCAGCCCGGTTATGAGTAATAGCATAGGCATAAATGGCGGATATTTCTGCGCGTAGCCGGTGCGCGGTTTCTAGCTTCTGTTGTTTGATTAAGGGTTGCAGTAATTCGTTAATGTCACAAGATTTAATCGCTGTTAACGCTTGATCGCCGATAACTGGGTAAACGTGTTGCTCTAATCGAGTGCTTTTCTTTTGGTGGGTAATGTCGCGGGTGGTGTGTTGAATGGATGCTAACCAATCTTGTGCGGTTTCCTTAAAGCTACCAACTAACGCTAAACCTTGCGCTTTGCGGTGCTCGTTTTCCTCACTGACTTGGTGGGCTTGTTTGGCTTCTTTACGGATTTGGCTAGGGTCTATACCGTTAGCAACATTTGCTTTGGCATCCTCTGCCTTGCATCTAGCATCGGCTAACCCAACCTCAGGATAAACACCCAATGATAACGTTTTCCGCTTAGCATGAATGGTGTAATCCAAACGCCACCAAGTTGCACCTGATGGTTTAACCAGCAAGTACAAGCCATCACCGTCATTAATGCGTTGGTCTTTTTCGGTTAATTTAATTTTGCTTAGGGCTTGGTTAATTTTTGCCTTTAAGCTTGTCGAATTAAGTACATTTTTTGCCATTGCAGCACCTCGAATGCAGTAACTTTTTTTGCTCTGTTGGGTATTACTGTAAAAGTTACTGCAAAGTTTGTCGAGTGTCACTGCATTTTATTGTACTTTGTTGCACAATAAAAAACCCGCTAAGCCAGATAACTTGCGGGTTTTTGTATTTCGTTGAACTTCTTAAAACACCTATTTGGTACCGAGAAAAGGACTTGAACCTTCACGACCTTACGGTCACCAGCACCTGAAGCTGGCGTGTCTACCAATTTCACCACCTCGGCAGAGGGACAGAGTTGCGGGCACTATACTGACGGTGCCAAAATTTGTCAATGCTGAACCGCCTTAAGCACTAGTTCCGTCTCGACATTATCTGGCTTCGCAGTGAACTATCAGCTAAAACTGTTGTGATTTTGCACACATTTGGTCTTTTTACGACAAAACTGACAGTTTTTGGTGCTGTACAAAAACCTTTAACTAGCATAATTACAATAAATACAATTAAAATCAACAATATATAATAAAAATAAATATTGGCATCACATTTGCTTATTACTAAGTACGCATTAATCGGCGTGTTTTACCTCCTCGTGAAATAACTGCTTTGGTATTAAAGCCTGCGCGTTAACTGTTTAAAGTTAATGCGCATTTTTTTATCTGTCAGTTAGCTAATGTTCCACTCGTGGATAAACTCTTCAAACGCATTAGCACTAATCGGCTTGCTGTATAAAAAACCTTGCGCAATATCGCAACCATGTTTTAGCAAGAATTCAACTTGCTCTTCGTGTTCCACGCCTTCTGCCACCACGTCTAGTGAGAGTGAATGTGCCAGTGCCAATATTGCATTTATAATCGCCATATCATCTTGATTATAAGGAATGTCTTTTAAAAAGGAGCGATCTATCTTGAGCTCTGAAATCGGTAATTTTTTCAAATACGCTAGAGATGAATAACCTGTGCCGAAATCATCAATACTGATTCGGATACCTGATAAACAGAGCTCGCTTAAGGTAATCAACGCCTCATTGACATCTTCTAATAACGTACTTTCAGTCAGTTCTAATTTTAACAACCTAGGCGCTATACCCATCGCATCTAAAACCGTACGCACATATTGGGCAAACCCATGTTGGCGAAATTGTTTGGCTGAAATATTAACGGCAACACTTAACGATATACCGCGCTCTTGCCATTGCTTCATCTGAAAGCAAGCGGCTTTCAAAGCCCAGTTGCTTAACTCGATAATTAAGCCTGAATCTTCAGCAATCGGAATAAATTGTGTCGGTGAAATCATACCTAATTCTGGATGTTGCCAGCGCAATAAGGCTTCACAACCAATGATTTGCTTTTTCCGCATATCGATTTTAGGCTGATAGTAGAGCATAAGCTCATCCCGCTCTATCGCCCGACGCAAACTATTTTCCATCAGCAACTTATGGAACGCCGCTGTATTTAAGGTTTTATCAAAAAACTGGTAAGTATTTTGGCCTTGTTGCTTGGCATTGCCCATAGCAAACTCACCATTTTTGATAAAACTGTCTTCATCAATACCATCGCTAGGATAAACCGCAATGCCTATGTTGATGCTTAAGAAAATTTCTCTATCTTCCACTCTAAACGGCAATATCATGACATCAATAATACTTTTAGCGACTTTGATGCTGTCTCTAGTGTCATGAATTTTATTTAATAAAATGGTGAATTCATTACCACTTGGCCTGAACACATTGACATCAGAAAGTTGATAGCCGGCATCTATATCGATAAAAGGGCATTGACGCGCTTGCTCGACTAACCTATCGGCAAATAAATTTAATACATGGTCACCTATACCTGGCCCTAAGGTTTCATTAATCCGTTTAAACCTATCAATAGCAATAAATAACGCTGCTAATTGCGTATGGTTACGGCAACTAAACGCTATCGCTTGCTCAATAACTTCTTTAAATAAAACTCTATTGGGCAAGCCGGTGAGCTGGTCGTAATAAGATAAAAAGCGGATTTGCTCTTGTATACGCTGCCGCTCGGTAATGTCTTGTATCGTGCCTAATATGCGCGTAACCGTTTGATCAATAACAATGGGTTCACCATGAATCAGATAAATTCTATCGCTATTAACATCTGAATGCTTAATCAGTTGTAATTGAAAGCTTTGCTTATGAGCTCGGCAACGCTCTAATGCTAAACTCAGTTTTTCTGCTTCAGATTGAGTAAACGATTGAAAAAAATCGACAAAATCACTATCAAACACTTCCTCACTGAGCACTTTAATCGCCTGACATGCACAACTAACTTTTTCTTCGCTATAAACCCATTCCCAACTGCCTAAATGGGCAATTTTCTGCGCCATGCGTAGCTCGGCTTCGCTTTTCGCTAACATAGTCAGCGCTGAACTTGCTCGTAACAAATAGCGTAATCGGTGGCTTAATGTCGTCCAATTAATCGGCTTGGCAATAAAATCCGTAGCGCCTAACAGATACGATTTGTTAATCGAGTCATAATCATCAGCGCCTGTTAGCATAACAATAGGCAATAGAGCGAAATCATCAATTTCGCGTATCGCCTTAAGACAATCAAAACCGTCCATCACCGGCATCATGACATCCAGCAATACCAGCACCGGCGACTGGGATTTAATCATGTCTATACCTTGTTGACCGTTACTTGCGCAAATTACGGAAAAACCGTCACGTTGCAGAATTTGTTGTAACATTAACCGCATCATATCGTCATCATCGATGGTTAAGATAAGATGCTTAACGTCAGTGTGCTCTGTCATTGTTATAAAGGTCCTTTCGATAATAAAGGCAAAAGCAGTTGAAATTCTTTGTTCAGCTCGTCAGCTAGCGCAATATCAAAAGATAAAGCACCGGTACGCGCATCTTGCTCAATTGTCCTAGCCAAATCCGCCAAGACAATTCCACCCACATTGGCTGCCGCCGATTTTAGACTATGTGCCGCATGTTGCACCATTAATGCATCTTGGCTTAATAAACCCTCGCGTAATTTAGCAACATGTTCGCTAGCGCTGGTATTAAAGAGATCCAAAATAGTAGCAACAAAGTCGTCACCGCCCATTTTTTTAAGAGTCAGCAACGGTGCTGGATCAAATCGTGTCACAGAGTTATCCAATGTTATCTCCACTGGCGCTATGCTGGCTTGGTTTGTGATAACCACATCGTCAAATTGGCTAGCTTGAGGCTTGACGAAGGCTAAAATTTTATCGCGTAAAACATCTTGTAATATCGGTTTCGCTAAATAATCATTCATCCCCGATTGTAAGCACTTTTCCCTATCGCCCGTCATTGCATTAGCGGTTAATGCCACAATAGGCACGGCTGGCCAGTCAAATTCATATTCGCGCTTACGAATCTCTACTGAAGCGGTGTAACCATCCATCTCTGGCATCATACAATCCATTAAAATCACATCGAATTTCTGTTTTTCATACAAGGTTAATGCCTCTATGCCATTTTCGGCTATTTCGACAATACACCCCATAACGTTTAACATGGTTTTCGCGATTTTCTGATTTACTGGGTTATCTTCCGCCAACAAAACCCGAATGCCCTGTAACCGGTTACGCGTCTCATCAAACGTAATAGGTTGACTAAACAAGCTTTGCAAAACATTTTGTAAGCTCGTTTTACGCAAGGGTTTGTGCAAATAAGTATCACAGCCCGACGCTTTTATATCGATTAACTCATTTTCGTAAGCGCTAGACGTAATAATAACGGTGTGCATGGTATTAAGTTTCGCATCTTGTCTTATCAACTGAGTTAATTCAGCCCCTGTCATGCCATGCATTTTCATATCAATCAACGCAACATCAAAGCGACGACCTAATCGCTCGGCTTGTGCGATGAGTTCTAAAGCACGGGCGCCATTTTCAGCAATACGCGGATTCATGCCAAAACCTAATAAATAATTCATCATGATTTTTGCATTAGTCGCGTTGTCTTCAACCACTAATACACGCTTGCCACGTAAATCTTCACAAACACCAGAACCGGTAGATACTGGCCCTAAGGCTTTTTGTATGGGTAATCGTATAGTAAATTCAGTGCCTACGCTTAATTCACTCGATACGCTAATAGTCCCACCCATCAATTCACAGAGTTCTTTACAAATCGCAAGCCCTAACCCTGAACCTCCAAATTTTCGCGTCGTCGAACCATCGGCTTGGCTAAACGATTTAAATAATTTAGGCATGGAATCTTTGCTTATGCCTATGCCGGTATCACGTATTGAAAATTCTAAACAATAATCGGCACTTAACTGATGGTCTTTACAGCTAATAGGCTGAACCAGCAGTCGCACAAAGCCTCGCTCAGTAAATTTAATCGCATTCGATAACACATTAGTTAGCACTTGTCGTAAGCGATAAGGGTCGCCACGCACATCTTCTGGCGTAGTAGGATGCAATGAACAGCTCAGCTCGATATTTTTGGCATGGGCGCGTTCAAAGAAAAATACCGATAACTGGTCAACCAAATCGGCTAGGCTAAAATCAATATCTTCTAACTCTAACTTACCTGCCTCAATTTTAGAAAAATCCAATATATCGTTGATAATATTGAGTAATGAGTCAGCAGAACTATATACCGTTTCGGTATATTCACGTTGGGTTGCCGTCAACTCTGTGCCTAGCAATAATTCTGTCATGCCTAATACACCGTTCATCGGTGTACGAATCTCATGACTCATGGTCGCTAAAAATTGGGATTTGGCGATATTGGCGGCTTGCGCTTGTTGCATTGACCGGCGTAAATGGCGGGTTCTAATATCGACTTCTAGCTCTAAACGTTCTTGTTGTCGTTTTAATTTGGCATCACGTTCTTGCACTTGTTCTATCATTCGATTAAAACTGGTCACTAGCTGACCTATTTCATCGTCACCCTCACCTTGTGCGCGTACCGAATAATCTTGATCTTTTGAGACTTTCTGAGCAATTGCAGCTAGCTTAATCAGCGGTACAGAAATGCCTTGCGCTAAGCGCTTGCCATACAGTGCGCTTAACATAAAAGCGGATAACATAACCGCTAAAATTTGACTTAGGTTTTCCGCCAAGCCCCACCACATAGGCTCTAAATCGACGACTATATACAAATAACCTTCTACATCGTTTTTAGGCTTTACTGTTTTCATTAACTCATAAGTTAATAAATTCATCCGAATATCGCCTGATTGTTGCCTAAACTCGTGAGCAGAATGTGGAAATTCTATGCTACGCCCATTGGCAATATAATGCGCTAACGGAGCGTCTTGCAGCGTATACAGCCGAGCCGCCATTATTTCAGGCTTGCTATACAATGCCGATAAAATTTCTGTCGCAGAACGCATATCATCAAAAGCGAGTGCCGCCTCTGCGTTATAGCCAATCATTTCACCGATGGATTCTGCATCGCGAATAATCTGTTTATGTTGCTTCCATAACTCCGTTAACGTACTAAAAATTAACGTAAACACTAATGCCAAGCTCACCGTAATGACCTGTAAGCGCTGTAGCTTTTTGGTAATGGGCAGATTAGCAAACGTATTATTCGGCATCTCGTATACGCGTCGTTTAATCGGAATAAACATATCTAGCTAATTTTAATAGCTTAGCGTTGATATAGACATGGGCAAGAGTAGCCGTTGCCAAGTTCACTTCAAAACTTAAACGATTATCTTTGACCGTAAAACCGATAATGCCACCTTGCTCAGCAAAATTAGGCGCAGAACCCACAGTTAAAACGGGAAAACTCTTTAACTGCGCGGCGACAGTAGCGGCGGATACACCTAAATACGCGATTTGACAGTGTTTTAACTGTTCAAGGTCTTGAGTTCTGAGCACTATCAAAGGTTTACCGGCAACTTGTTTGTCAAGCAAGGTTAGCAAGCTATCGCCTAAATCATCTTGATAAGTACACAGTGTGTATTGAGTCAAATTATCGCTATCGGGAAAATCAACAAATTTGAAAAAATTGTATAAAAAAGCGGTTTTAACAGCCGCCTCGCTAGTGTCTTGCCCATAACTTGCCATAGGCTGTATCAGTAAACGCAGAGCTAACAACGCTAGCGCAAGTAATGTTAAAAACCTTCGCACTGGCTAAAAACTCCAGCGAATAGCGCCATACAGTTCACGCTGAACCGGTGTAGACACAGGATAGAGTTGACTGCCCGACTCCAAATGGCGGGTATTCAATAAATTTTTTCCGGTTAATGACAGTTCAATATTAGGCGTTAATTGCCAAGCCAAACGCGCATCTAACTCATTGTAATCGCCTAGTGGAATACCCACACTCTTATAGCTTTCTACATAACGCCAATTTAAATCCAGCTTAAGGTCGTGGGTTAATTGATGCATAGACCACAGCATCGCCTGATTAGCCGGTACTGAATAGGCGTATAACGCTTGCGTCGTGCTAGCCG
Source organism: uncultured Methylocucumis sp. (assembly GCA_963923905.1). Classification (GTDB taxonomy): domain Bacteria; phylum Pseudomonadota; class Gammaproteobacteria; order Methylococcales; family Methylomonadaceae; genus Methylovulum. The sequence continues at coordinate 2,715 of CAWUNX010000096.1, read as the reverse complement.
CAGAATCAATAGAAAAATAGCCACCTATATGGCTATAGTTAGCCCGTAACCGCCAAACATCATTCACTCGCCACTCAACTGAAGCCTCGCCGCCATAGGTTTGTGCTGCTCCTAAATTGGTATAACGCAGCAACTGCACGACATAACCTTGAGCGAGATGAGAAAAGTCTAATGGCTGTGCCGTCCAGCTCATCAGTTGTTCATAATCAAAATAATACAACGCTAGATCTGCGCTAATTTGCGAACTTAACTCGCCACGCCAACCTAGCTCAAACGCCAATAATTTTTCTGAATTTACGTCTGGGTTACCGTTAATTGCAACTAAGGTTACAGGGTTAAACGGTGAGGCAAAACCACCGCCAACAGGCGGAATAATACGTGCAGGATAGGTAATGTTTTGTTCAGCCCAACTCGGCGTGCGCACCGCGCGCGAAACTGCTCCCCAGACTACATGCTGGGTATTAGGTGTATAAGCTAGCCGTATACTGGGTTGAACCTCAAAACCAGTGACAGGATTGTGTTCAAACTTACTGCCTAAGGTCAGTTTCCATGTATTAGGTTGTAAAACGATTTCGTCTTGCGCAAATAAGCTAACTATCTCATCAGTACGCTTAGTAGGCGTCCAACTTAAACTCACCGAATCATTAGCATCATTACTATTCAGCCGAATGCCAGCCCCCCAAACAATGCTATGATTGCCTATGCGAGTATTGTACTGAAAATCGGTATCTACCATGTCAATGGTATAATGATTACCGGTTAAATCAGCATCCCGCTCGTTACGACTCCAAAACATGCGTAGCAATGTGCTAGTCTCATCATCAACGGTATGCGCCCAGCGTCCCATTAAATAATGCCCTTGTAGCTCCACATCGGTTTTTATAGTCTGACTATAAGGTGGTGTGGTCACAGGCGTCAAAATATCGGATAAGTTGTTAAAGACTTGTTCAGCCCCACCACTAAACCCCGCAAAATAATCGCCTTGCACGGTTAATTGGTCGCTGGCGCTAAACGTTTTATCAAACCGAAAGCCTAGTTTTTTTAATTCGCTAGCATCGCCGGCATTCGTGCTAGAGCCTTGTAAATTGGATTCGTCATATTCGCTATAGCGACCGAAGACTTTTAATTGCGCCTCATCACCTAAATCCACGCCATAGCGCACGCTACCGCCAGTCCGACGATTCCCGCCATAACCATTGGCAAAGCCACCTTGCGTCGCTTTAGCCGATTTGGTAATGATATTAATCACGCCGTTAACCGCATTAGCGCCCCAAAGACTGGCACCCGAACCACGGATAATCTCTATACGTTCAATATCTTCCATAATCTCGTCTTCTTGGTCCCACCAAACACCCGAAAACATCGGTGTATAAAGCGTCCTGCCGTCTTTTAAGACTAACAATTTATTCGCATATTGACCGCTAAACCCGCGAATAGTAACGGCCCACTTATTACCATCAATACGTGCAACATGCAGCCCTGGTGCTAAGCGTAGTACTTCGGGAATATTCGTCGCACCAGAACGTTTAATCATGTCCGAAGTAATGACAAAAATCGCTGCCGGTACTTCGTTAACATCGGTCGCTGTTTTGGTAATCGACGTTACATCTAGGTTTACCAATTGCTCTAGGTCTAAGTCGGTCAAATCAGGGGGAGGCGCATTATCGGGTACTTGATTAGCGGCTAACACGTTTGCGGACAGTAACGCAGCTGATAATAGGGGAGTAATTGATTGATAACGGCGTGCTATACAGTCACATAGCAAAAACCGTAACAATAATCCCGTAGCTGAATATATTAAGTAAAAATAACGAGTTATAAGCATTATGCCATCGACTAGAAGCTATAGATTAGTTTAATCCTAAGTTCCCGGCCATTCATCGTTAGAATGTCATTAACACCCGTACCAGGCACTTCATAGGCTGTATCCAAAAGATTGTACGCATCTAAACTTAACGTCCAACCATCAAAAATAGGTTCCGTGGTTAAATGCAGATTTAACAGATTATACGCATCGGTAGACCGACCTGAGAAAGTCTTTTGTGCAGAAATAAAAATATTTTCTATGCTAAGCGTCGCACGATGATACAACACAGGCTCAGCGTAGTGCAGTTTAACCATAAACAGTGGCGAACCATAACCACGCGCTTCTTTTAAATGTTCATCGGCTAAATAATTAAACGCATAAGATGCCTTAAATAATCGACCATTCAGCCAGCGTTTCTCGGCTTCAAGTTCTAAGCCATAGGTATGATAATGACCGTAATTAACAAACAGCCCGTCCTCATTAGTATCCAACAAATCATCAATATGGTTCGAGTGTAACGCCGCTAATAACTTAAGGCTAGGCTCCGGGCGCCATTCGGCTACTGCTTCATAATTTCTAATTTCTTCGGCATGAAGCGTAGGCGGTTGAGCAAGATAATTGTTATAGGTTAACTCAGCTGAGTTAGGCGCCCTAAACGTCGAGCTATATAACAACTTCAACGCTAACGCATCGCTAGGGCTATAAATCAAGCCCAATCTAGGGTTTACTTGCACATCTTTCAGCAAATGCAGATAATCGACGCGCATACCTAAGCTAGCAGTAAAATCGTCGTATAATTCAATATCATCTTGCACATACCATTCGACTCGATGACCGCTAAGCCTATCATCAGTCCAGACATAATAGGGCTGAATATCGTAATTGTGCTGTCTCTTATACACATCTCC
>CAWUNX010000095.1:0-10461 GCA_963923905.1 uncultured Methylocucumis sp. | reverse complement strand
GGTCTCGTGGGCTCGGAGATGTGTATAAGAGACAGCTTTACCCAACGCCTGTGTTTTGGCAATAAACGCTTCAATCAGGGCGGCTTGTCGGTGTGTCAATACTTCGTCTAATTCGGTTTTCAGCGTATCGGCAACAGGTTGTGCTGCAGAACAATTAATCCTAAACGCATTCATGCCCTCGTCATACCAGCGAAATAACACCGCTTGCTCGCTGTCTTGTAAATAAGGTACATGGATTTGTATCGTGTGCTTTTGCCCAATCCTATCTAAACGGCCTATGCGTTGCTGTAATAAATCGGGGTTTTTAGGTAAATCCCATAAGATTAAATGGTGTACGAATTGGAAGTTACGACCTTCGCTGCCGATTTCTGAACAAATCAATAACCGTGCATTGCTGTCTTGATCGGCAAAATAAGCCGCTGCTCTATCGCGTTCAATAATCGTCATGCCTTCATGAAACACCGCAGAGGCGATACCGGCACGATTTTTTAGCGTTTGCTCTAATTGCATCGCGGTGTCGGCATGTTTACAAATCAATAAGGCTTTTTGTTCGCCTAATTGTTTAATTTTATCGGCTAACCAGAGATAGCGTGGGTCTTGTTGCAAATCGGCATCATTGGCTTGGCCGGTCAGTGGGTAAGCGTGACATTCACGCGCTGGAAAGCCTTGTACGGTTTGTCTTGAGTTACGGAATAAAATTCGGCCTGTGCCATGATGGTCTAACAGAATTTTAATCAAGGCTTCTCTAGCCATGGCCGATTGCTCTGCATCGTCTAATTTATTGAGTAAGCCACTGACGTTATCGGCTTGTACTAATTCTGCGAGCAAGGCTCTTGCCTCAACAGCTAAGCTTTGCTCATTTAATAATGCTTTAGCGGCTTCTGCGACCGGTTCGAAGTGTTTTTCTTCCGCGAGAAATTCACTAAAGCTATAAAATCTGTCCGGGTCTAACAAGCGTAAACGGGCAAAATGGCTTTCTTTGCCTAATTGTTCCGGGGTCGCGGTCAGTAAAATTAAGCTAGGTGCGCGTAATGCTAGCTGCTCAACAAATGCGTACTCGGGGCTGGCTTGTTGTTCGCTCCACGCTAAATGATGGGCTTCATCGACAATAATCATATCCCATTGCGCTTGAATCGCTTGCTTTTGCCGCTCTGGGTGTTGCTGAAAAAAGCTTAAGCCACATAAGACTAATTGCTCGGTCATAAACGGGTTATCGGTATTCACCGGCTTTTCATCGTCAAATTCTTCAGGCTCTAAGCCATCTAAGCCTAGCTCACCTAAACATCTGGCTTCATCGAAAATACTAAAACGTAAATTAAAGCGTCTTAACATTTCTACTAGCCATTGATGCAACAAACTTTCTGGCACAATAATTAACACGCGCTGACTTAAGCCGTTAATCAAGCGGTGATGCAAAATCAATCCCGCTTCAATGGTTTTACCTAAGCCAACTTCGTCCGCTAGCATAATGCGTGGCGCAATTCGGCTCGCAGCTTCATGAGCAATAAACAATTGATGCGGTATTAACGAGGTACGGCTACCTAACAAGCCTTTTACCGGCGATTGTTGATGGTGGTTCAAGTGTTGCCAAGTTTCATAACGTAGCGAAAACCAGTTGCTAGGGTCAACTGAACCGATAAATAAACGGTCTTGGGGTTTATTAAATTGAATATGGTGATTAAGCTCGACTTCTTCGAGCTTAACTTCATGACCATGCTTGTTATTGCCGTAATAAGTGTATAAACCTTTTTGCTCTGTGACGCGCGTGACGACAATAGCTTCTTCATCCATTGAGGTAATGGTGTCACCTACGGCAAAAGTCACTCGTGTTAATGGCGCGTTATCGCTTGCATACACGCGGCGTTCGTCACAGGCGAGATATAACACAGTGACCCTATTAAAATTCACCTCTAAAATCAAACCTAAGCCTAGTTCTGATTCGGTGTTACTAATCCAACGTTGTCCGGGAATAAAAGAATGCATGATGAAACTAAATGATGAAAATGCTTGGGTTAAAAAGCGGGTAGGTTTACTGTTTGATACCAACGCCTTTATGCAATAAAAACAAACTAAATAACGCTAATATAACAATAAAACCACCTGTCATTAAAAACGCTAGCTGAATGTCAATGTCGGAAACGCCGATAAAACCATACCTAAATGCGTTTACCATATACAGAATAGGATTGCCCATAGAGATTTGTTGCCAAATACCCGGCAACATAGAGGTCGAATAAAACACTCCGCCTAGATAGCTGAGTGGGGTTAACACAAAATTAGGGATGATAGAAATGTCATCGAAACTTTCTGCTAATTGAGCGTTAATAAAACCGGCTAACGAGAACAATGTCGCGGTCATGAGCGCAATCGCCAATGCAATGCTTAGCGATTGAATAGTAATCGCGGAAAACATCATCGCAATGATCGCTACGACTAATCCCACTAACAGGCCGCGCATAATGCCGCCAAACACATAGCCGGATAAAATCACCCAATTCGGTACAGGCGCGACTAACAATTCTTCGATATGCCGTTGAAATTTAGTCGAGTAAAACGATGACACGACATTGGCATAAGAATGGCTAATCACAGACATTAAAATCACGCCCGGCACGATATAATCCATATAGCTCGCGCCATTAATTGTGCCAATACGGCTGCCAATTAATTGACCAAAAATTAAAAAATACAATGCCGTCGTAATCGCCGGAGGTAATAAGGTTTGCGGCCAGATTCTGACAAATCGGTAAATTTCTTTAACAAGAATAGTCTTGAATGGAACCCAATAACTCATGGTTGTCCACCTACTGTTTTTGCTTCCACTAAATCCATAAATAATTGTTCTAGTCTATTCGTGCGATTTTTTAAACTAATCACTTGGATGTTTTGCTGCGTTAATTCGCTGAATAAATGATTCAAGCCGATTTCTTTAGGCACGGATACACTTAAGGTTTTGCTATCGGTTAAATCAATATGACAGCCGGGTATGGTTGGCGCAACAGTTAAGGGCTGTCCTAAATCTAAAACAAAATGGTCAATATGCAAACGTGCAAGTAAATCCGCCATGCTGGAATGTTCGACGATTAAGCCTTGATCGATAATCGCGATATTGCGGCATAAGCTTTCTGCTTCTTCTAAATAATGCGTCGTCAAAATAATCGTCGTGCCTTGTTGATTAACCTCTTGCATCATTTTCCACATCGAGCGGCGAATTTCTATATCAACGCCTGCGGTAGGCTCATCTAAAATCAATAGCTTAGGTGCGTGAATCATGGCTCTGGCAATCATGACACGCCGTTTCATGCCGCCCGATAAGCGTCTGGATACGGTATTGCGTTTATCCCATAAGTCCATTTGCTTAAGATAATATTCCGCGCGCTCTAATGCGAGCTTTTTGGGCGTACCGTAATAACCGGCTTGATTTAATAAAATCGCCATGACGGTATCAAATTGATTAAAATTGACTTCCTGCGGCACTAAGCCTAAGCAGGTTTTCGCTCGATTACGTTGTTTATTTAAATCATGACCGAAAATATTTACCGTACCGCTGGGTTGATTGGTCAGAGAACTAATAATGCTAATCGCCGTTGATTTTCCTGCCCCGTTAGGACCTAGTAACGCAAAAAAATCACCTGCTTCAACATCTAAATTAATGCCTTTTAATGCCTCAAAACCATTCGCATAGGTTTTTCGTAGATTCCTTATTGATAATGCATTCATAATACTAAGGCTTAACGGAAACTCATAAATAAGTTAAATTAGTCGCACTATCACCGATAGGGCAAATACTAAATTTTCAGATTCTATCAGAATTTGCTTAGTCCCGTAGACAAAAGACAACACTGGATAACTTGTGCCCAAAAAAATACCTGAAATTGTTGCTGCAGTAGACTTAGGTTCTAACAGTTTTCACATGATTGTTTGTAGTCTTAATGGCGACAAACTAAAAATTATCGACCGTTTAAAAGAAATGGTGCGGTTGGCTTCTGGCTTGGACAAGCGCAACGTTTTAGACCACGCCGCACAAGAACGCGCGTTGGCGTGTCTTGAGCGCTTTGGGCAGCGTTTACGCAATGTTCCGCCCGAAAATGTCCGGGTGGTTGGCACTAATACATTGCGTACCGCAAAAAATGCTGAGCAGTTTTTAATTAAAGCCGAAAAAGCGCTAAATCATAAAATCGACATCATTTCAGGTATTGAAGAAGCCCGGCTGATTTATCAAGGCGTAGCCTATAGTTTAAGCAGTCATGCTAATTTGCGCTTAGTCATGGACATAGGCGGTGGCAGCACTGAATACATCATCGGTAGCGGTGCTAACCCATTATGTAAAGAAAGCTTACACATGGGTTGCGTGTCGGTTAGCAAGCTGTTTTTCAAAGACGGCCATATTAGTAAAGAGGCGTTTAACCAAGCCCTCTTATTTGCCGAGCAAAAATTAGAGCCGTTTGAAACTAAGTTTAATAGCGGTAATTGGGATGAGGCGATAGGCGCTTCGGGTAGTTTAAGAGCGATTGCCAAAGTGCTGGATAGCAAAGGCTGGAGTAATAACGGCATTACCTTAGACGGTTTACAAACCTTAGTCGATTATTTAATCCAGAAAAAACATATCGATGCATTAGAGTTTGAAGACTTTGATAGGGAGCGCTTACCGGTATTTCCAGGCGGTGTGGCGATTGCCTATGCGACGTTTAAAGCTTTGAAAATAAGCCAAATGACGGTTTCTGATGGTGCGCTACGCGATGGCTTAATTCAAGATTTACTAGGCCGTTTATACAATCACGATATTCGTTCAGAAACAGCGCGTTCATTAGCCGAGCGCTACCATACCGATGCCGCCCATGCTAACCGCATCAAGCAAACGGCCAATGCGATGTTGGTACAACTGTCCGCTAACCATGCCTGGGCAGAACAAGAGATTTGTGTGCAGTTGTTAAATTGGGCCGCAGAATTACATGAAATCGGCCATGATATTGCGCATAGTCAATACCATAAACACAGCGCTTATGTGGTAAAGCATGGCGATTTAGCCGGTTTTTCTAAACAAGACCAACTGTTATTGTCAACGATTATTCGCTTGCATCGACGTAAATTCAGTTTATCGCGGTTTAATCGCTTACCCGAAGATTGGTGCGTGTTAGCCCCGTTATTAACGATTATCTTGCGTTTAGCGGTTTTGCTAAGGCGTAATCGCCACGATGAAGATTTGCCTGAATTTTCTATTGCGTTAGAAAAAACTAAGCACGGCTATAGTGTGCAGTTACGCTTTCCTAATCAATGGTTGGCTGATTCTCCGCTAACTCAGGCGGATTTAACCAAAGAAGCGGATTATTTAAAAGCCGCTGGTGTCTTGTTGGAATTTAGCTGATTCAATGAAGTGGTTGTTTAAGCTCGTTAGCTATAGCTTACTAGCCTTAATTCTTTTATGCGTGTTAATCGTATTTTTTGGCATAGGCGACAAAGCAGATGTGGAGCTCAATTGGCAGCTAGCCCCGCAAGACCTCGTGCGCGCCAAAAAAATACTACATGAAGGCTCTAAAATAAGACCTGAAGATATACAAACCATAGAGCTTAGCCGAGAGGATTTAATTCTTGCGGCTAACTATTTATTAAACCGCCACAGCAAAAGCGCGGTACAAATCTCATTAAAACCCAATCAGCTCAAGTTTACTGCAACCGCAACTTTGCCATCTAATCGCCTAGGTAAATATGTCAATGTTACGTTAGCGCTAGGCAATGTCGGTGGTAATCAACTACCTACCGTCACCAAATTTAAAGCGGGTAAATTATTATTGCCTTCGGCACTGGCGGGTTGGGTAATTGATTTTTACATTAGGCATTCCGCGTTGAATAATTATTTTTTACTGGCAACCCGCCCGATTAAATCGGTCGTTATTACACCTGAAAAAATCAGTATTAGCTATTCACCGACCATAGACACTTTGATACAAGCGCAACAATTACTGGCAAATAATAACACTGACGTATCCCAGTTATATCAAATGCAATTGAAGCAAATCGTTGAACACCATGATAAAAAATGGCGATTATCGTTGGCCGAGTTATTACAACCGCTGTTCAAATTAGCGTATGAACGTTCAACGCCTGAATCTGCTGTTGAAGAAAACCGCATCGTGATTTTTACTGTGAACAACTATGTAAATCAACATGCGAAAAAATTTTTACAGCAGCCGCTTAATCTTGGCAACCAAAAATACTACTTGGTTTTTGTCTACCAACGTGGCGATTTAGCACAACATTTTATGGCGTCAGCCGCGCTCACTGCTTCGGTCAACGGGCAGTTGTCAACGGTGATGGGTGAGGAAAAGGAATTGCGCGATGCTGCTAAAGGCAGCGGTTTTAGTTTTATCGATTTAGCCGCTGATAAAGCCGGCACTCGTTTTGGCGAAGCAGCGACGGTTTCAGCTGAATCGGCACGGCGTTTACAAAAAGCCATGTCCGAAATCAAAGACTATAGCGCTTTTATCCCCGACCCTAGAGATTTGCCGGAACACATGAATGAAGCCGAGTTCAAACGGCGTTTTGGCTCTACTAATAGCTCAGAATATCAACATGTTTTACAAATGATTGATGAGCGAATTAATCAGCTGGTCATTTATCAAGAATAACTCGACTCTTGCTCTCGTCGCTCCGACCCGATCGTGCATACCCTGCAAAAAAAGTTAAGGTTTATTGCAGGTAATGACAAGTCTTGCAGTCCTATTAAACAACTTAACGCTACGATAATCTCTGCTTATTGAACGTCATAAGCTTTTCTTATTAAAAATCATTCTATTAACCTTGCTATCTCTTGCTTGTTATAAATGGCACTAAACCTGCTCTACAGGGTCTTGGGCAACCTGCATGTTTACAATGACTTTTATTAACGCTAGCTTGCTTTGCCGCGAAAACAGCGACAAGGCACACCGGAGAATCTTATGAGATATAAATACGCTTACAAAAGCCTTATCGGGCTTGGCATGGCTATGGGGTTATTTAGCCAAGTTGCGTTAGCAACATCTGGTTATTTCGATAAATTGAATGCACAGTGCGCGACGCTCAATGGTACAGGCTCGGTACGCAACTCGTCGGTAGGTTGTACGACTTGTCATGACAGCTCCTACAACGTCAATTCAACAGGCCGGGCTTTCATTAGCGCCGGGCATAAACCTACCGCAGCTATATCAAGCATATTATGCACGCTAGCGGCTGCCACTAATACAGCACCAACGGCTAATGCCGGATCTGACCAGTCGATAACCGATGCGCTACCCGTCACAATAACGCTAAATGGCACAGGAACCGATAAAGAAGGCGATGCGTTAACGTTTACCTGGTCATTCACGAAAAAACCGGTCGGTAGTCAAGCGGTACTCTCCAGTACTACGGCGGCTAGTCCTAGTTTTTCAGCGGATGTTGTCGGTCAATATACGGCGAAACTGATAGTGAATGACGGTAAATTGAATAGTAGCGCCGATACTGTCAGCATTATCGTTGGCAAAACCGGCAATGCTAAACCAGTTGCTCATGCGGGTTTAGATCAACACGTACAAACTGGTGCGTTAGTCACACTTAGCGCTAGCGGTACAGATGCCGATAATGATGCGCTGACTTATTTATGGACACTTAAGACACCGACGAATAGCACTGCAGTATTGTCCAGCGCCACGGCATTAATGCCAACGTTTACCGCTGACTTACCCGGGCGTTATCAAGCAACGTTGGTTGTTAACGATGGTAAAGTTGATAGCAACGCTGATTCTGTAACGATTACCGCAGGTTCAGGGAATATCGCGCCGGTAGCCAATGCTGGGACGGATAAAAATGCGTTGTTAAACACTGAAATCACTTTAAACGGCAAGGGCTTTGATGCGGATGGTGATTCATTGACGTATTTATGGTCGCTAATCAAAATACCGAAAGACAGTAACGCGCAACTGTCCGATGCCACGTTAGCGAGCCCAGTATTCGTAGCTGATAAGCTTGGTGAATATGTCGCTCAGTTGATAGTTAACGATGGCGCTTTGAACAGTAAACCGGACACCGTGTTGATTAAAGTCAGCGACCCTGACACTAGCGAGGTGAGTGTTGGCCTGTCACTCATGCTTGAGCCTTCGGTATTAATGTTGGAGAAATTTGGCAAGTCTACAGTTATAAAAGCCAATATCAGCGCGGTGAATAATTTTGATAAGCTCGATATACCGGTGCTAGTCAGCGCTAAAGTGAGTAAGCCTGATGGTAGTAACCTAAGTCTTGGTCAAAAGCGCATCGTGCTTAAAGAGGTTTACAAAGTCTATGGACAATACACGCCTAAAATGGCCGGTGAGCATACGGTAACCGTCGTAATTAGTGACCAAACCGGGGTAACCTTAGCTGAGCAAAGCAAAAAATTAACCGTGCTATTGCAAAATGATGATGACGACGATGACGATGATAACGACGGTCATCACCAACATGATGACGATGATTAAGTAAACGTTTTTGTAACAAAGACGCTATAAGTTTGCAGCTTTAATGTGGGATGAGGCTCAGATAACATCTCTTTAAGGGATGTTATCTGGTCTCGTTGAATGCTAGCAACGTGCCTGCTATTCCTGACCAAATCGTATTTAAAACAAAGATTAATATGGTTGACCTTTGATACTGAGCCGGACGCTTAATAGATTGTTCGATATGTTTATCTAACTTATTAGGAAGCTTTTTAATCGGTGTGAGTATCTTTCATGGTAAGATGCGACACATTTAATTTTTTTAGCGTATAGGGATAGTGTAATTTCGGCAATAATTGCTAAAATCCACAGCTTTATGAGTGGCTGAGGTGATTGACCTCAATTGCCCTCTTTAGTTAAGCAGACATAGTTTGCAAAACTTATCGTTTTGACTATTCGTTTAATCTATATAACATTATGAAATTAGGTGAACAGCACCACCATTGGGGTATGATTAAACGAGTTAACAGCCATACAATCAGCTCAATCTTTTTTCTTTTAGCCGTATTTAACAATGCTAGTGCCGAACACCGCTCTAGCCATCATCATTTCAGTCAATCATGGAATGCCGGGGATTTACTAATTTTCCCAGATGTTTCAATGATGACTCGATTTAATCAAGACGCTAATAACCATCAGGCTAATAGCGAGATTATTCCCGAACTCAATGTTTTTTATACCGCTGATTATCAACACTTTCGCTTTTTAGGCGAATGGTTACTCAGCACCAAATCGCATAATATGGAACGCCTACAATTAGGCGTTCATATTGGCGATTCAAGCTTATGGCTGGGACGATTTCATAGCCCCATTGGCTTTTGGAATATGCAATATCATCATGCGGCCATCTTACAAACATCGATTAGTCGTCCAGGCGTGATGATGTTTGAAACTGCGGGTGGCGTTATTCCCAATCACTTAACGGGCTTACTATTAGAGGGTATCCATGAAGTTGAACTGTCTGGTTTTTATTATTCGTTAGGTGTTGGCGTCGGGCCTGAACTCAACCGCCAATTATCCCCTTTTAATATTTTTGAACCTGAGGGCGCGCATCGCCCCGGTGTTGCATTTCGGATAGGTTATCAGCCAATCAGTTATGGTATAGACGAGGTTGGCGTTTCGGTTGCTTACACAGAACTGTCTGGCGACAAAATAGGTGTTCATGAAGTTAAGCAATTTGTCGCTACGGCTTACAGTAACTGGCAATTGAATGATATTCAATGGACGACTGAAATTGTTTATGCTAATAATCAGCTTGATATTAATTCAACACTTAATCGTAGTGATGATTTTGCCAATGCTTATAGCCAATTAGCGTGGGCATTTCATCAAGATTGGGCGCTTTATGGCCGTATTGAAGCAACTATCGGTGCTAAAAATGACGCTTATCTCAACCTGTTTAACAATTTTGTCGAAGACAGAGTCTTAGGTGGAGTCCGCTATAACCTCAATCGAAACATGGCGCTTAAGCTTGAAGCCTCGCGCGATCAGCTAAATGGCAATGAATTCGGCCAATTCTTATTTCAATGGAGCGCAGTCTTACCATGAGAGTTATTCGCGGCTGCATTCTATTTCTTGCGCTATTTTTTCTGCTGTTTAGCAATTTATCAGCGATCTCAAAACGCTCGTTAGTATTAGCGGCTAACACCTCGTCACCGGTAACCAACTTAACTACGCAAGAAGCTAGAAAACTGTTTCTTGGCGTACCGATTGAAAAAGCAGGTACTCGCATTATGCCATTGCTGAATACCAGCGATCCGTTGACCTATCAAGTTTTCCTGCAAAAAGTTGCTTTTATGTCCTCTAGCGCATTTGAAAGCCAAATCTTATCGGTGGTTTTTAGACTTGGCGGCAAACGACCAGAAACCTATAGTGATTTGCAAGAACTGCTCAATGCGTTGCAACAGCGCACGGAAGCGGTCACCTTTTTACTGTCTCTTATACACATCTGACGCTGCCGACGATACTCCTTGTG
>CAWUNX010000094.1:0-10478 GCA_963923905.1 uncultured Methylocucumis sp. | reverse complement strand
GATCCTCTCTGGTCTCGTGGGCTCGGAGATGTGTATAAGAGACAGGTGTGTTACTAAGCTTGGTTAAGTAGCATTTGTTGACCGAGTGGATTCTTTCCAACCTTAGGGATTAAGTGCTACCAAGATTACCAAGTTTAATTGCCCAGTTGTTTTAGATATAGCGGCGTATAAAAATACGCCGCGCCGCAGTCTTCACCTTTTGGGCAATCTTCACTATCAGCGCCTACGACTATGCGCTGACCATCGTCAGATAATCCTAGTGCGCTGCCGAAATCTCCACCTAAGTCGAAACCACCTGCTCCTGCAGTCGGGCTAGTAATTCGACCTAGCTCTTGCCAATGGCTACCTTGACGTTGGAAAAAGTAGACGGCACCACAGTTGCCTTGCGCGCAATCGGCATCGCTTGTACCTATCGCAGCTTTAGTGCCATCGGGTGTTAACGCCAAGCTTTCGCCAAAATAATTGTTTTCATGCCTATCGGATGCGGTAAAGCTGGATTCTAATTGTAACGTGTTGCCATTGCGTCGGTATGAGAATACTGCACCGCAATCGTCGTAACCGCCTGGACAGTCTTTTTCATTATCCGCGTTATCTGCTGCAATTAAGGCACGGCTACCATCTTGGGATAATGCTAAGGCATTGCCAAAGCGCGCGGCAAAGCGTTGTTTAGGTAGCTTAATGACTTGTAAGCGTTGCCAGTCGTTATTTTTAAAGCCATAAGACCAGACGCTGTTTATCGAGCGATAACCGACTAAAGCCGTCAAACCATTTTGAGATAAGGTGGTTGTTGAACCGAAAAAGCCTAAACTTTTATCAACGGGTTTTGTGCCATTGAGCATCTTAACCAAGGTCCATTCATTTTCTTCTTGACGAAAAAAATAGGCCGCACCGCAAATATCATCGACATCAGTGCAGGCTTTATATTCGGCACCTACCAATAATGTTTTGCCATCACCTGATAATGCCAAGCTAGCACCAAATAATTCATCTTCTGTAACGGCTGGGTCGCTAACGATATGCTGTAAGCGCCACTGTTGATTTTGGCGCTGATAAACCGCGACACCGGAGCATTTGAAATAAATGTAATAAGGTACGCCCCAAAAGAGATACGAATACGCCCCTGAGGCGCCCACGACTAGGGTATTGCCATCTTTAGATAAGGCGACAGTATTACCGAATGCAGGATTACTAGTACACAGTAAATCTTTAGGCCGTGATAACGCTTGGCTGAATTGCCACTTATTATTGCTAAAAACGTATAGAGAGGTTTTGCCATAAGAGCCGATTGCCATGACGTTGCCATTACCGGATAAGGCTACAGAGACGCCGTTATGCGTGAATGGTTTGCCCGATACTATAGAGGTATGGGGTTGGTGGCTAATGAGGTCAGCTTTTGTTGAGCTGGTTATTAGTGAAATCAGCATAAAAAAAATGGCTAGCAATCTAGTGTACATAAGCAACCTCAATGAAAGAGCATCATGATTTGTCTGATTTTGAGCGTTTTTAACTAAAGCGCCTAATCATAGGTGCTAAATAAAATCATCCGTGGTCTTGTTTTTCTTCGGCTGCTGTTTTAGCGGGTGTGGGTTGTTTTTTTAACCATAGCCCCTCATGAGAGAAACAAGACCAACCCCAGCGCAGCCAATTTAACAACGCGACAGCAAGCCATAATGACCATGCCAGCATACAGAGGCGATAGACCATAATGGGTACTGATATGACAGTCGCTTGAGGTAAATGCGCATCGCTAAGGTCTTGATACCAATTTAAGTAACTCGCATAAGATTGGTTACCGGTAATGCGCATATCAGGTGTGCTTAGCAGACCTTGGGCAACGGCGGAAAATAACACGCCTAACGAAATTAGGGTTAATACCACTAGGCTAATTTGTACGGCATTAAAGTAAGGTAGAGTTTGAGTTTGTCGATTGCGCCAGCCTAATAAAATTAACCATATACAGACTAGCGCACCTAAGCCTAACCATATTTGACTTAAGCCAATCCATAGTAAAAACCATTGCCATGTCGCTAATGGGGTTAAGCGAATTTTGCTAAAGCCATAAGCGATTAGCAGCAAGACGACAAAAATACCCCAAAACAATACCGCAGGCCCTAAGCGTGGGCCAAAACAAAACAGTACCCAGCGGTCTTCGGCTAAACTAACGTGAATATTCGCATTAACGCTAGCTACGCCCATATCGACATCTGAGGTGGTTAATAAAGTCGTGATAGGCGTGTCTTCTTCTTGCCAATTAAGCGCTAATGCTTGCTTGCCGGGTGTAACCGGAAAGCTAAGCTTTCTGTCTTGTTGTCGTATAGGGTGGCTATCGCCGTTAATAGTAACCGACTGTAGCCTAGCATGTTCCGGTAACACTATCGTGTGTTGACCACCTTGAGAGCTTAGCACGTTAAACTTTAATTCCACCGTGCGAATACGTTGACCTGGAGTAACCGTTAAATCGCTATGTTCAATCGTTAAGGTTGGTCCTGCAACCGCTTCTGGACGTGCAATATGTAAAGTTAACGTTTCCCCTGGCCACGGATGCCATTCGGGTAGCCAATGCTCAGAATGGTCTAGTCGCATCATCGCGATGCCGTCGGTATTGATATGCCAAATCGGGCTAACATCGGCGCGCCAGACTTCTAGCCAGGCATCGGTTTTAGCAGCGCTTAGTGTTAACTCTCCGGTTTTTTCTAGTACGGATTGCCAACTAAAGCTTTCTTGTTGTGCGCTAAGCGCGACTTCGACGGCATTTTGCTTAACATGAATACCTGGGCTAGTCACCGATTCGCCCGGCAGTAGTGGCACGGATAATAAAATCGCCCCCGAACTTGGCGCGATTCGGTTAACCGTTGTTGTTACGCGCCAATCCAAACCTAACTCTAATTGACGTTCAATTTTGACAAAACTGGGGATAGTTGAAGGTGTTAAGGTCGGCGCCGTGTTATCGACTTGACGGCTACGCGTAAATTGCAGTTGTGTTTCGGCGATGCCATTATCGCGCAAGCCTTGTACATCCCAGTTACTTGCTTCTAGCGTCGTATATTTAGGCTTTAACGGTAGTGGCAGCGTAAACTTAGTTAATAACGGTGCCGGGCCACGTAATTGTATTTGTTGAGCGCCGGGCGTTATTTGTAGCCATAGGCTATTATCCATTTTGACCATAGCCGTTTCCGATTTGCCATTCGCCAACACTTGATTAGGCAGCCATTGCTCAGCGTCGGCCGGTAACGGAATATAGACAGTTTCATAAGCATGTATCGTTAACGCGAGGTTTAGCTCAGTTTCATTAATGCTGACATGCATTTGTTGAATCTGGGCACAAGACGGTAAGCAATCCGGTGGTGTTTTTTCTTGTAAACGGCTTTTTAATTCGTTTAATAATTTTTCATCAGGAAAGTCGGCGGCATAAGCGTGATTAAACGGCAGGCAAAGCGGTAGTAATAACACGAGTATGGCTAGGTTTGTGCCGCCCGGCCAAAACCTCCGCCAATGATAGGTCGTTAAACCGATAAACATGTGTACAGCAAGGATAACTAGGCAAAGCACTCGCAAAAAGTTAAGTAGCTTAGTCATCAGCGGTGGCGAGTACCATAAGTGCAGCGGTTGTTCAGCATCGACGCTACCATGCCACGATAATTCAATCGTTTGCCAATGCCATTCGGGCAGCCCAGGGCCGGTTTGTACATGTGCGGATGGGTCTATGCGTTCGGTTTTTAAACTTGCAATAGGAGAGGCGGCTGAGTAAGCTTGCTTAGCTAACCGTTCTGCATATTGCCGACGTTTTGCGGGTACGGCGCTGTCACTCTCAACGATGCCTTGTTGCACAGCCTCTTGTTGGGCCGAATCTTCGGGCATAGAGCCTTTATCAGCCATGTCGTTAGCTGCGCCAACCATGGTCGGTTCTGTGGCTGGCATGGGGGCAGGCGCTGGTGTGTAAACGTTATCATCATCATAACCAAATTCTAATTGTGGATATAAACCGGTGCGTACTTGGGTTACGATAAATGGCAGCGCTTGTATGACTAATAATAAAAACACTGCATAGCGGTAATAACTTAGCCATTGGCGGATACCGCCTTGTTGCGGCAACACTTTTAACAACGCGGTAGCGCCTAAAATGTGTAGCCATAACCAATGCGGGGCGTCGGCTTCATGCCAAATTAAGGTTAACGTCACGAGCGCCATAACACCCCAAGCAATACTCCAGATTCTGCTGGTGGCTAATGAAGCGATTAATACTAAGAATAAATCCAGTAACGTCCAGCGCGACACCCAACTTTCAGGCACATTATCAACCCCGGTAGCAGCTAACAAACGCCAGCCTGGGGGGAGATTTAATTCTGCCGTGACGCTTTGAAAAGTTTGTTCCCAACCTACGGCTTTAATTTGTTGAATATCGCCGTTAATTCGACTGTCGGCCGTTAAATTTAACAAGCCTTTGCGCACTTCTACGCCTTGTTTATTAGTGCCTGGTTCGCGGGTGATTAATTGATTGTCGCCTTCTAACGCCAATTTACCTAATTTAGTTTCGGGTAAGGCATTTAGCCGCCAACCACTGGTTAATTTGCCAGTAATCGTATCACTGACGGTATAGCCACCACCGTCAAAATCTAGCCATAATTTACGCGCTAAATTAAGCTGATTAGGCTCAGGATTAGGGTCGCCTCGTCGAATTAATTTAAACGTCATTGCTTGGCCTTGTTCGATGCCATAAGCAGGCAAGGCTTTCCATTCGTCAGGTAATGTGGTTTGGCTTGCATCTAAAGCTGATACATTTTCAATTTCTACTACGCGTAAATCAGGCCTCGCATCGAATACCCAAATTTCAGAATTTGGCCAAACCACTGGTACTTCGTTGTTGTCTGTTACTTGTTTAACCAGCATCAATTCGCTTAGCTCATGGGTGCTACGCGCATTAATGTCAATTTCCCAATGACCTGGACGGACTTGTATTAATAACCGACCATCGGTCTCTAATTTTGCCGGTAATGGCGAATTAAGCGCTAACGGTATAAAACCGTCTGGCAATACCTTAGCTAAATTCAGCTCGCGCTGATCGCCTGATACATCAAAAACCAGTCGCGTTAACAGCTCTAGCGGTACATCATCGGTAATTTTTCGATACACTTGCAAGGCGACATTGTTTTGTTGGTCAGGTGTGGCTTGCGCATGTTCACTTTCTTTCAACCAAATTTGCCCCTCGCGCAATGTGGGTGAAGCAATATCGTGACCATTGATATGGAGTTTAATTAAGCCAATTTCGCTCGGTAACGCAAAATTATCAGGCAATTTATCCCAGATGAATTCGCCGGTAATTAAATAGTCGACGGCTTGTTTATCGGCCAGAAGCTTAATCATAGGTAGCCCGTCTTTATCAATCACTAAGGCAGTTTGTTGATTTACGCTGACATTTAACGGCCAGTGTTGGTCATCACCGGGTAGCGTTATCCAACTGTCTTTATAGGCTTTAACGCGAAAAGAAAATTGTCCACGCTTAGTGGTAAGCGCTAGGTCAACTGCGCTAGGCCACATACAACGCTGCTGTTGGTTGTCACTGTATAAAAATGGGCAGGTTAGCTCGGTACGTTCTGGTGTAACCCAACTCAACCAAGGTTTTAATGGTTCTGGTACGTGCTCAGGTTTAATCGGTTCAGCCCAGGTGGCACTAAAAAATAATAAACCCAATAAACCAAGCCAATACATTAATATCGCCATAAATCCTCCCAAGTAATAATGACTGTCTGTAAAAACAGCAGATTATTGTTAGCTGTTAACCGCGCATTTCGCACATACACCATGAATTTCAATCGCTTTACTATGAGCGCTAAAACCCGCTTGTTTAAATTCTTCGTTTAACACTTGCATGACATGCTGAGCGGTGCGTTCTTCCACTTCATGACATAGCTTACAAATTAATAGTAGCTGTTCATGTTGATGATCAGAGCAACGGCAGCCGACAAAGGCATTTAAACTCTCAACTCTATGAATTAAGCCTTGTTCGATTAAGAAATCTAGCGCACGATAAATAGTCGCAGGTTTCGCAGCGTGTTGCAGCGGTTTGATTTTGTCGAGTAAATCATACGCTTTAACCGCTTTATGACTTTCCCAAATTAACGCTAATACTTGATGACGAATTGACGTCAGTTGTACACCCCGTTCTAAACAAAGTTGTTCGGCCGTTTTTAATGCTTTATGCACGCACTGCTGATGGTCATGGCTTGCTGCGGGCAGGGTAGAAATCTCATTGTTTTCAGGAGGCGTAGTCATAACAAACAATCATAATTAAAGGGCTTAATATTAACACGGCAATAGTAATAAATGAGTAACTCAGATATTATCTGCTTAGGACATTCGCTTATTGAGCGGGCCATCTAGTTTTTCAACTATAAGGAATTCACATGAAAAAAAAATTATTAATGGTTGCGTTAACCAGTTTACTGGCTTTAACAGCGTGTAGCGACGAGCAGTCTAGCGATGACACCCCGGTTAATGACATCCAAGGCTCGAGTGCTGCTAAGCCAAGTACCGCGCCATCTGTTAAACCTACTAGTCCTGCCGCTAGCTCAGAAGATTTAGATACGGATATAGAAGGCGAAATTAATAAAGATGAAATCGAGCAAGATGATGATTTCAAAGAAGATCCCAGCACCTACCAAACAGAAGACGAAGCCGAGTTTGACGAACCTATTATGGAAGAAGACGCACCAAGTAACGACGATACAAAAGTAGATACGCAACCCGAAGCCAAATCTGCGCCTAAAACTAATCAGGCTGAACCAAAAACTCAAAAATAAAGGTGTTACTATGCAAGGCGATACGTTAGTTATTAAACATTTAAACACATTATTAGCCGGTGAATTAACGGCAATAGACCAGTATTTTATCCATTCGCGTATGTATGAAAACTGGGGTTACGCAAAACTTTATGAGCGCACTAGTCATGAAGTGCAAGATGAAATGAGTCATGCGGATGCATTAATTAAACGCATTTTGTTTTTAGAAGGTACTCCTGATTTATCGGTACGCGAACCTCTACATGTGGGCCGTGATGTTCCGGAAATGCTCAAGAATGACTTAGCCTTAGAACTTAGTGTCGTCACAGAACTTAGAGACGTGATGGCGTATTGTGAATCGGTGCGTGATTTTCAAACCCGAGAAATTCTGCTCAAAATGTTAGAAGACACCGAACATGACCATGCGCATTGGCTGGAACAACAACTAGGACTGATAGAAAAAGTAGGTCTTGCCAATTATCTACAAGCACAAATGGGCGACCAATCCAGCTGAGAGTTCCCATTTTTTTCGTTTCCAATTCAGCTTCATTGCCATCATTATCGCAACCAGGACAAGTTTGATGGCAGTTCATAGAGCGTTGATTTTTATCGTTAGCTTAGTCCTGCATCAGTAAAAATCGGCGCAAACAATCCAAGCCAAACAAGGCAGCTTGTGTTTGTTTGCGTTTAGTCGTTCCTACAAGTCGGGTGGTTGCGCTAAACGAAGGGTGTTGTGAGGTAATTATTGTCGTTAACTCAATGCTGTGTTCGCTATGACTAAAATGCTCTAGTGTTGCAGAATAGCTCTGGCTTAACACTATATCAGCACCGCTACTCGCTAGTAAGTTATTAGTTGTTTCAGTTGAGGGTTGGTCGTTCGCTTGATACTGACTGCTTAATAACCAGTCTGCTCCTGCACATAATGCCGCCATCATGCCTTGGCTGGCGGTTTCAATCAGCGCCAAGGTTAAGCCTTTTGAAGTCATTAATTGCTGTACTGTTATGGCTAAGTCAGTGTCGTCATTGTTACCCTCAACCGTTGCAAAGACAGCCGTACCTAGCTTGGCGTTAATTTGGTTAAGCAATGCTAAGCGCTCTAGTTCAGGATAATCCGGTGCGAATAATAATTTAGTTTGCACTTCGTTAAGCGCCGCTCTGAAGCCTAATTGCACAGTAGGTGGAATAACGATTTCTTGTAAGCGCTGCTGAATTTCGGATTCGCCTAAACCAAATGATTTAAGCGTGACCAGCAAACTAGGTTTTAATGGAAACCGTTGTAGTAAATCCGGTTTAGCCTGATGTAAAAACATTGGTTTCATTTCCGACGGTACGCCAGGCATAAACACAAACCAGCAGCGTTGATGTTGTAACGCAAAGCCTGGTGCCGTGCCAAACGCGTTATCTAAACGCACGCTACCCGACGGTAATAACGCTTGTTTGCGATTTGTTTCTGGCATAGCTTTTTGTCGTAAGGCAAAAAACCGCTGCATTTGGCTATAGGCTTCGGCATCAAAAATCAATTCTAAGCCAAAGGCTTTCGCTACGGCTAATGCGGTTAAATCATCGCTAGTTGGGCCTAAGCCGCCGGTACAAAAACAACAATCGGCGCGCTCAGCGATGGTTTGCATTAAGCTAATTAAATCGTCTAACTTATCGCCAACCGTACTATGCCTAGTCACTTGGAAACCTAATTGCACACCTTGCTGAGCTAGCCAAGCCGCATTCGTATCGATAGTTTGCCCGGTGACGATTTCTTCACCTTGCGAGAAAATTTCCAATAATGGACTCATAAGAATTCCTAAAACATCAGATGAAGGGCATTGTAACGTGCTTTTTAGCGCTTATCACCTTATTGATTTTATTGACCTATATTGTTTTACGACAACATCGGACAAGAGTTATATCGATATAGAATCATTTCTGATGCGCCGTTTCCCGGCATTCTGTCGGCGAGCAACCAAACAGCAGGCGAAATCCTCGGCTAAAATGTGATAAATCGTTAAATCCCCAATCGAAAGCTATATCAGATATGCGCCGTCCGGTATGAGCGTCGCTTTGTATGTCTTGTCGGCAACGTTCAAATCTACGCCGCCAAACATATCGCATCAATGAGGTATCTTCATCGTGAAACAGTAAATTGATGTAACGGGGCGACAAGCCGGTTCCGGCGCTGACTTTCGCAGGAGTTAATGCGGAATCAGACAAGTGATGTTCTATAAATGTCTTAACTCTATGAAGGGCGACGGCGCGGCTGGCTGATAAATTGATAGTTGCTGGTCGCACGGTTGCCAAGGCCAGCGTCAATAAGTCCAATGCATGTTCGGACAGCGTGGAAAACTCTGGCGCATTCAGTTCATTGGCTTTATCCGCACAGGAGCGGATAAAGCTTGTCGCCACTGACCCTATGCCTAAATGCCCAGGAATATGCAATGCAGTACAGTGCTCAATACCGGAAACCCGTTCTTTTAGCAACGGACGCGGGATAGAAACTATTAGCTTTGCAAAAGGCTCTGGACAACGGATATGGTGCGGTAATGTCGCATCGTACAACGTCATGTCGCCGGGCTTTAGAAACACCTCCCGGCCATTTTGTTGTAAGCGGTAGTTACCAGACAAATGAATCACAGCGAAATAAGCATCTTGACTGATTAATTCCGGCTCGTGTGGCAAGCGCTGCAACGTGATTTCATTAGAGTGGATAACGGACAAGCGTAATTTGTCCCAACTGTAAATGAGCATTTCATTAAATACGCCGGTTTTGGGCGGCGTTATTTCAACATTAGCATATTCACGGCCTATCACTTCTTTCAACCATTCTAGTCGGATGTGCGGGGCAAAATCAGCCGTCGAGTATTTGACTGCACCTGTTGGCAAGGGTGCTTGCGTTGTTGAGTTGTGCAAAATGCTGATGTCAGTATCCATGCGCTTCTCTCTCAATGCTTAATGGCCTTACGGCGGACTGTAGCGTAGCCTATTGATGCGTGATATTGCCGCCCCAGTCAATATGTTGTTCCGTTGCGGACAAGAAATATAGCGCCTATTAGCTTTATAGTGAACACTCATCATCTGTGACTAATTAAGCCTTATAGGAGGAATCATGAACAAAAATACATTATCTTGTGAAAACGTGCTGTTGCTCAGGGGCGCGGCCTTATGGCTGTTGATGGCTTTATGCCTCGCGTGGTGCATGGTTTTCTTAAAATTTGATTTAGCGTTTTTCAAGCTCATTTTTCCGGGTAAATTTAGCCGTGTACTTCAGGCGCATTTGGATTTCTTGTTAATGTCGGCATTGTTGTTTGGCTTTTATGCGGCTAAAGTTCCGCTGCCAACCTCGGTGCGCTGGTGTATGGTAGTGGGTGCCTTCACTAATTCCAGTTTGTTTATGTTGCAAGCAATGTTTCCGGTATTGGATGCTCCAACACCGGCGCAAGGGTTGTTTCCTGGTCTGTTCCGCGTGTATTTGCTGGCAAGCCTGCTTACCACCAGCTATGGTTTTGGGCGCGGGGCGGTTATTGTCGTATTGTCTACCTTGTCGTTGAAAGAATAGTAACACGCATAAAGCAAGGCTGAGCAACCGTTTACCGCCATTCAAATACCATCACAGTTATATCGTCGGCAAAGCGTTGTCGTCCGCAAAAGTTCCGTAACGTACTGTATAAGGTCTGTCTCTTATACACATCTGACGCTGCCGACGATACTCCT
>CAWUNX010000093.1:0-10553 GCA_963923905.1 uncultured Methylocucumis sp. | reverse complement strand
ACAAGGAGTATCGTCGGCAGCGTCAGATGTGTATAAGAGACAGCATCTATACAGCCTCGAACTGTTCGCTATTACGGCTTGAATGGATTAACAATGGTGATGGTTTCTATCTCCAAACCTTGTTGCATGTCTTCAGAATAAAGTAAGGTGGCATCGGATAAAACTGCAGCGGCAACAATTAAACTATCCCAATATGATAGTGCATAACGATTTGATAGTTGCATGGCTTTGTGAATGGTTTCTACGCTAACGGATATGGTTTGGCAAGCGTTGAGCAGCGATTTTACTAATGCCTGAGTTTCTTCTTTTGTAAATTTCATTTTCTTTAGGCACACATTGGCAAATTCATTGGCGACTTGTGTACTAATAATTGGATATGCCATAACTAGTTGTTCAGCTTTGTTGCTTTTTTCGCTATCGCCACTGAGCAAATAAACAACAATATTGGTATCTAAAAAGAATTTAGCGGTCATAGCATTCTTCACGGTCAAAACCGCCTTGATAGCGTCCGCGATAGGTTCGGAAAATGCTGAGATCATCAGATTCAGTCACAGCGCGCTCGGTTGGTTGTTCTAATAAAATGACTTTTATTTTTTTGCCGTCCCAAGCAGATTGATTACTAGGGAGTTTTATCATGCCATTTTGGCAGATGGCTTGAAATTCTAAGGCTTGCATAACTTTCTCAGAATAATTGGATAAACAATCCACCAAACGCGCTATCCGTCGGCGGGTGTTGCTGGACGGATGCGGTTGGGCGTGGGTTGAAACAGATTAGCGTAAGAACCGCCCACCACTAATGTCGATAAGCGCGCCGTTAATATGAGAAGACATATCGCTGGCTAAAAATAATACGGAACTGGCTACTTCTTCGGCAAAGGTATTACGGCCTAGCGGTGTTTGTTTACGGTAGTTTTCTAGCATTTCGGGCGTTGAATGAATTTCATGGTGTTGTGTTTCAACTGTGCCTGGCATGATGGAATTTGTGCGTATTGCTGGGGCTAGTTCTTTTGCTAAGGTATGGGTAAAAACCATTAACCCGCCTTTGGCTGCCGCATAGGCGCCCGCGCCATTAGCGCCACCGGTTTGTACCGATAATGATAATAAGTTGATAATGCGACCATCGCCAGTGGCGCGTAAATGCGGTATCGCGCGCTTAGTGACTAAAAACGCACTGTTAAGGTTTAAGGCTTGAGTTTGAGTCCAAACCTCTAACGAGCAGTCTTCGATTTTGGCGCGTTGAATCAGGCCGCCGCTGTTATTGACTAAAATATCTAAGCAACCGGTTTCTGCAATCAATTCATCGACAACATGGTTAGCTTGGTCTTCTTGAGTTAAGTCACCAGACAGCAAAATTGAGCGAATGCTTTGCTTAGCCAACTCAGCATGTAAGTCTTCTGCGGCTAGTTTACTCGAATGATAATGCAGGCCAATCGTCGCGCCTGCTTGGCCTAGCGCAATGGCAGAGGCTTTGCCAATGCCTACTGCCGCGCCGGTAATTAATGCAACTTTATTCGTTAAGTCTAACGTTTGATTAGGTACCATGTATTTGCTCCGGGTTTACCGGCAGCTTTTCACCTGGAAAATTTAGCTCGATTTTTACCCCTATGGGATCGTAGAAAAAAATCTGCGACATCTCAGGTGGCGTCCGGTAGTCAACTGTGTAGGGAATGTGGTTGTCATTGAGTACAGCAAGAAAAGCAGCGACATTAGAGCAGGCTAAGGCAACATGGTTAATCAGCGTATCTTTGCCCGCATACGGCGGTTGTTCAACGACCGAGACATGCACTATCGCGGTTTCGCCGTTATAAAGCCATGCGCCACCGCGTTTAGAAGGCGCTCGCAGCCCTTGTTTTAAGCCGAGTATGCGTTCGTAAAAAGATACGACTTCGGGTAATTGTGAAGCCGTAGTGACGATATTGATGTGGTTAATGCCTGATATATTCATTCCTGTCGCAGCTTGGTAAGGTTTATTTGTTCATTCGTCCGAAGCGACCGTTTCAGGTGCTTCGGGATTGTTTAACTGTTTGATTTTGTCTAGCACTTCTTGTGCGTGTCCATCAGGGGTAACGCCGTACATAACATCGGCTAACACGCCTTGTTTATCGATAATAAAGGTGGAGCGGAAAATAGCCATGCTTTTAACGCCTTCTTTTTCGCGTTCACGCCAGACGCCATAGCTTTCACAAAGCTGACCGCTAGTATCGGCTAATAATTGAATTTTTAGTCCGAATTTATTGATAAAGTCGCGGTGGCTTTCGCAACTATCTTTGCTAACACCAATAATTACCGTATCTTCTGCTGCATAGTCATCGATGAGCGCAGTAAATTGGTTGGCTTCTATCGTGCAGCCTGGGGTGTCATCTTTAGGATAAAAATATAACACGACGTTTTTTTCATTATAGTAATCGTTTAGGCTAACGAGTTGACCATTTTCATTAAATGACCTAAACATAGGCGCGGCTTGTGCTTTTTCTAACATAACTCCTCCAAATGTATAATTATTATGAACGCCGATACCCGCAGCGTCGTTGCATCATAGTAAGCGTACCGGTGAAAGTCCAGTGTTGATGTAATAATTATTGCTTAATGCGTTCAATGGGTTTATTGGCTGGGGGAACAGTGCGGACTATTCTTGTGGCTGCTTAGGCGGCACTTTTTCTGGAGCGGGTGAAGTCTCTGATGCGATGCCTTTTTTGGCATGTAGTTGCCACATTGCCGGTAGAGCTGTCGGTAAATTTAAGACAATTCGTCCTTGTTCGGCATTAATCGTTAAATTGGCTAACTCTATAGGCACGTAAATATCAAGTTGACCTTCTATGTCGGTAAACATGCCGTTTTTAGCGATGGTAAGTTGTTTTTCGTTCTCGTTATAAGTCGCTGTGATACTGCTGGTTGGAAAACCAAAACCTTTTATGCTTAAGTGGGCATGGGAAGGACTGTTAGCTGAAGGCAGAGCATGTAAGATTACATCACCGACATTCGCGTTGATGGTAAGCGTTTTGTCTAATTGCGCTAAGCTTAGCTCTTTGTCTGTTTTGTGTGGTGTAGCTAACGCAGCTAAACCAGACGTAGCTAGCGCAAGTGCGGCAAATAACCAAGGCTTAACGGTTTTTGGTAGATTTTGCCAATGTTGTAGCAAAATGAAGTCAGGTATTTCGTGATCTGGCAGGTTTTCCCATTTTGCTATTAACGCGTAGTAAAGCCAGGCACAAACAGCGTACGTGAGAAAGCCGCTCCATAGTACATCAGAGAGAAAATGGCCTCCTGCGGCAATGCGCCCCATGCCAACGGATAGACCCAGTAATAATGCACCGATGAAGCATGATATGGCGAGCAGCGGCTTTTTGCGTCGGTTTAGGAAAAAAAACACCCAAAACACATAGCCGACACTGCAATGACCGCAGGGAAAAGATTTACCTTCAGCGCCTGGCATTCCTGGCGGTTGATACGCGAGTTGACCGTGAAATTGTTCAATTTGGCGGGGGCGGGGGCGACCATAATGGTCTTTAAAAATGCCGTTGACGACTAAACCCGGGCCTAAAATAATACAAAACAAGATGTAAAACGCGACTCGTCTATGTTTTGTTGCTGAAGGTTTGCTACCAGAAAACGCTAACACGCCAAGGCAGCCTAACAGTAACACATTGACTAATATCGGTATCGCTTTATAAAAAAATACCCAGATAGGTTGCTGCTCTTCCGGCCAGAAATTGTCTGGATTATCTGAGTGAAAAAAGTGTTGAGCGACTTGTATATCTAAATCTGACAGCCAAAATGGCAGGGTTAATAAGATAACGACACTGAGAAATAAACTAATTTCGGTGATTATCGTGCGGTGCAGGGTAGGTGAGGCTGCAATTGCTTTCATAAGAGTGGTGTAATGAATGAGAGGGATGTGTGCGTTATAACGGGTTATGTTGACGACAGCACTAGGTTATTGCCATAATCACTACAGATTAACTTAACAATACGATGATTTTATGACCGATCCTATTATTTTTACTGATAACGCAGCGACTAAAGTGAGCGAATTAATTGCCGAAGAAGGCAATGATAATTTGAAGTTGCGAGTTTATGTGTCAGGCGGCGGCTGTTCTGGCTTCCAATATGGTTTTACGTTTGATGAGCAAGTTAATGAAGATGATACTTGTGTGGTCAAAAGTGGCGTAACGGTGTTAATTGACGCGATGAGCGTTCAGTATTTAACAGGTGCGCAAATCGACTACAAAGAAGACTTGTCAGGCGCGCAATTTGTTATTAAAAACCCTAATGCCACGACGACATGTGGTTGCGGTTCTTCCTTTTCAGCTTAACATTTCTGATAAATAGCCCCGAGGATAACCTCGCGGCTAGCCCCGGTAACCTGTTTTAAATTGCCTGGCAAACCATTTAGGGTTTGTCGGGCTAACCAGGCGAAGGCCATTGCTTCAACATGATCCGGGTGTATGCCATAGGCTTCGCTAGAGGCAATTGAGCAGGCTAGGTTCTGCTCTAATAATTCCATTAATAGTTGGTTGTGGACACCGCCGCCACAAATCAGTACTTGTTCTGCCATCGGCGCATGTTTTTTTATAGCATCACATATTGTCGCGGCAGTGAGATAGCATAAACTGGCTTGCAAGTCTTCGGGTTTATAACGAGTGCTATCGATTTGTTGAGTTAGCCAGTCTAAGCAGAAATATTCTTTGCCAGTGCTTTTAGGCGGTGGGCTAGTAAAATAAGCGTCTTGTTTGAGTTGGGTTACTAAGTCGTAATCAATCACGCCTGTTTTCGCCCAATTGCCGTGCTCATCGTAGGGTAGTCCCAGACAACGATGAATCCACTGATCTAGTAAAACATTACCTGGCCCAGTATCAAAGCCTAGGCTACTGTTATTAGGGTTTGAGGGTAATATTGTGATATTGGCGATACCGCCAATGTTGACAATACAGCGCTCGATATGAGGGTGGCGGAATACTGCCTGGTGAAAAGCAGGCACTAAAGGCGCGCCTTGACCCTGTGCGGCTATATCCCGGCGTCTAAAATCAGCTATCGTCGTAATATTAGTCAATTCAGCAATAATATTAGGGTCGCCGATTTGTAAGGTAAACGGAGCTGAGTCCGTCATGCCATGATGCACGGTTTGACCATGGCTACCTATGGCTTTAATGGTCGTTGCTGGGTATTTGCTTTTAGCTAACAGCGCTATGACAGCTTCAGCAAATAATAGACCTAGCTTATGATCTAGGCTGCCATAATCTTTTAAGGTAATTCGCGCCGTCGCATCGCTTACTTGGTCAATGTGCGCTTTGATTTCCGCGCTGAACGGCAAATAAATAAAATCGATAAGTAAAGGCTTGGCGCCAGAAAAATCAACTAATGCGGCGTCAATGCCATCCGCACTAGTGCCTGAAATAATGCCTATATAAAGTTCTGGCATGGACGCCTCCGCTATCTATAAAGTAACGTCTGAGATTTTATGCATTGGCGCAACCTGTTATTCGTCGTGCTGTTGATTTTTGGCCAATAACGTACGCGCTTTAACCGAGTACAGTTGCGCTAAAACGGGTTTAGCTGTGGTTTTAAAATCAACTAACTCGTTATCATTAAGCGTCAATAAATGCCTTGAGGTTTGTCGCTCTGGATTTTTATGTACACCATCTACGCGAAACTCGTAGTGCAAATGTGGGCCTGTGGCGAGACCGGTTTGACCGACATAACCAATGATGTCGCCTTGATGAACGTTGTCGCCATCGAGTAAGCCTCGTTTAAAACCCGATAAATGAGCATATAACGTTTCGTAATGCTCACCGTGTTTAAGAATCATGACTTGACCGTAACCGCCTTTTCTTCCCATAAAAGCGATTGAGCCATCGCCGGCTGCTTTAACAGGGGTTCCTGTACGGGCGGCATAATCAACGCCTTTGTGGGCGCGAATTCTGTTTAAAATAGGGTGTCTGCGATTTGTGCTGAAGTGTGAGCTAATGCGTGCGTATTCAACAGGTGTGCTTAAAAAGGCTTTGCGCATCGCTTTGCCTTCCGGGGTGTAATAATTAACGTTACCTTCATAGTCTTCATAGCGTACAGCCGTTAAGACCTTGCCTTCATTCACAAACTCTGCCGCAATAATTTGCTCATTACCGTCCATTCCTGTTTGGTAAACCACAGCAAATTCATCGCCTTGATGTAGATTGGTGGCGAAGTCAATATCCCAAGCGAATACACTGGTAAGTTGGTCAATTAATTGGTCAGATAAACCGGCTTCTCGCCCTGCGTCTTCCAATGTTGATTCGATAATGCCGTAAGCGCTGGAATAGGGGTAGTTTGAGTTATCGACTGGATGAGAGCCATCGGTTGTTTTGTTAGCCGGAATTAACGCGTGTATACGGTTGTTTGCTATAGGTTGGCTATCTACATTAACGAAAGGATTATGCGACGGCGTGTGCGGAATCCTAGCGGGTAAAACCGGTTGGTTAAGCGCATGGTTGTTAAATTCAGCCGCGAAATCGGTTAAGGCCTCATCCTGAACGCTGTTATCTTCGGCTATATGGGTTGTGTGTTTTGCTAAATAATGATGGTGATGCTTTAAGCGTACATGTTGACGAGCATGTAATTTTGTTAATAGCGATTCGCTGTGTTTGCGTTTGCTGTGTAACGTCTCTTTGTGGGACTTAGTGTGTAGCATAGCTACAACGGATTTCGATTTGCTTGAAGATGCTTGGTGCTTCTGTGTTTTGCTGGTTTTATGGGGCTTGCTAGTTAAGGCAACTACAGTTTTTTTAGTCATACTCTGTTTGACTTGAGTTAGTGCGGGTTTTTTTGTAGTGGTATGAGGCTTTGCGTAACCATAAGTCGTTGGGACAATAACCCCTAACCCGATTAATAAACAAGTCGATAAGTGTTTTTTTATTGGCATTCGCGTAATGACGATAAGTGAGTTAATGGCGTGGTTTCGCTAGTTATAAGCAGCAAAATTCTTGCCAGTCGGAAAGTCGTTATTGAGATTAGCACCGTTTAAGCCGTATTTTGCCAGTGCTGAACCAGCAATAAGTAGATGACTCAGTGAAATTAACTTTGAATAATCAAGCATTAATCATTGATATAGCCGTTACTATGGCGCAAGTATATTGGGTTTTGTGATATTTTACCAATAAAACCTTAAGTTTTTTGCTCAATTGGACGGATAAAGACGGTATTATGCTCTTTAGTGGTGCAATATTATCACTTTTTGGCGGTGAGTGTGGTGCAAATCAGTGCGAATAAACGCCGTAATAGAAACGCCTTATCGCAGGGTGGATAGGTTAACGTGTTATAGATTGTTGTTTTTAGTGTTAATGGCTTAATTGTTGCTTAGTGATTTTACTGAGCTGTCACATAAAATTACCTATCATCAATGGAACAGAAAAAAATATTTCCCTATTTTCAGCCTATCATTTGTGCAGCCAATGGGCGTATTGTCGGTTATGAAGCGTTAGCTAGAAAGAGAGAGCATAATGGCAAAATAAGTTCGGCTGGCGAGCTTTTTTCCTCATCTGAGCTGTCGCATCAGGCACTTATTGCGTTAGACCGCGATGTGCGCGAACAAGCTCTGCAACGTTTTCGGCAAATGAAAGAACCTTGTTATTTAGCGTTGAACATATCAGCAACTTGGTTAGATTATCTTGCAGATTTTGAAGCGTTGCCTACCTTAACGATGATTGACAGGTTAGGGATTGATAGGCGCCGCATCGTCGTCGAAATTACCGAAGCTAAAGGTGATTTAGAGCGGTTAGTTAAAGTGGTTAATATTTACAAAAAGAATGGCATTAAAGTAGCGATTGATGATTTTGGTTCTGGCTTTTCTCAGTTAGAGAGAGTAATGAGCTTTTTACCAGATATTATTAAACTAGACATGAAGCTATTCAAAGCTGCGGCAAAAGGCGGTATTGCTAGCGATGTAGTGCATTTATTGAGCCGGTTAGCGAGGCGTACAGGTTGCCGAATTGTCTGCGAAGGTGTTGAAACACCCGATGAGTTTTTTTTCGGTTTAAACTGTGGCGCTCAATATATGCAAGGTTATCTGTTTTCGCCTGCGGTGGAGGCTTTTTACGATACTCAGCATTTTCATGACAAAATTGTTGACCTGCGCCAGCAGTTTTTGAATAAAACCTTAGTGAAAGAGCAGGAAAAAATTCAGTTTATTTGTCATATTAAAAATCTTATTAGTCAATTAAAAGCATCGGTAGAAACGGTTGTTGAGCTTGAAAAAGTCCCTACATCGTTATTTGCTAATACCGGTTTGTTAAGATTTTATTTATGTAATAACAACGGCGATCAAATTTCGGCTAATTATAATTTTGCCGAAAATCAGTGGCTCGTCGATACGGAAAAATTAGGTTTTAATTGGTCTTGGCGTGAATATTTTTATCAATTGCGCGCGCTAGAAGTTACTGATTCTTGCTATAGAGTCGTGACGTCAGACCGCTATCGAGATTTTAGTTCTGAGGTTTTGTGCAAAACCTTGTCATTACGCCTAGATGATAATCGAATTTTATTAGTCGATATTGCGGCTGATAAGTTGTAGCAGGGGTTATTGTTGGCCTATTTACTCAATTTTTCATGGGATAAAACGCTTAAACAGTCGCTAAAATCAGTCCTGTGGCCGGTTATTTTGTTCGTACTGTTTGATTGTGGTGCGTTTGCGATGAATTACGTTATTTCCAATCGATTATCAGCTTATGCTATTTCGATTAATCTGGCTGGCAGGCAACGCATGTTAACCCAGCGCATGGCAAAAGCCGCGTTACTTGCTGATACCGAAATAGGACAGCCAAAGCAACTGGCATTAAAAGAGTTAGCTGAAACGATTCGTCTATTCGAGCGCACCTTGTTAGCTTTTTATCAAGGCGGCACTACGTTAGATGGAGACTATAAACCGATAACACTTTCAGCTAGCAATGAATCGAATATACAAGCGTTAATACTTCCTGCTTTGATAATGTGGAAAGATTTAAAACCCGATGTTGATATGTTGTTAGCCTGGAGAGACAAGCCTTTAACAACGACCCAGTTACGGCATGTACGCAACCGATTGGTTGCATCCAATCGAGAGTTATTGCAAAAAATGGATGCGATGACGTCAACTCTTGAGCAAGCAGCTGTCAATAATGCAACCCAGTTGCGCTTATATCAACGTCTATTTTTAATTATTGCCTTCATTAACTTTATTATTATTTTCACTAGGTTGCGCAGTAACATCAGGCACTCAATACAAAATAATGCCACGATGCGCGCTATTTTCAATTCGATTGATTCGTGTATTTTGTTGTACGACAAAACGGGTTTGATTATTTCGGCCAATCAAGCCGCTATTGTGTTGTTTGGCGAACTAAAATTTGATTCTACCTACATTCATGACGTTTTGCTTAGCTCTGAATTACAGATGATGGGGGTGACGACCTCGGGGCATAGGTTTAAAGCAAAAGTTAATCATTTTCAAGTCGTGCAAGATGATCAGATTATTAATATTTGCACTGTACAAGATGTTTCTGGGCAACATGATAAAGAGCAAACGTTAACACGCTTAGCCTTTCATGACGCGCTGACAGGGTTACCTAATCGGCTGTTGTTCTACGAAAGGCTAGAGCATGATTTATTACATGCTAAACGCAATCAGCATTTGTTAGCCGTATTATTTTTAGACCTAGATGGCTTTAAACAAATTAACGATAGTTTAGGCCATGAAACCGGTGATCAGTTATTAAAAATGGTGGCCGAGCGTTTACGAAGCTGTTGTCGAGAAGATGACACGGTAGCTCGTTTAGGTGGCGATGAGTTTACGATGATATTGGCGTCCGTTCAGGCTATGCATAATATTGACTTAGTGGCGAATGTTATCTTGAAAGAATTAGGTAAAGGCTATGTTTTGAATAATCAGAATCTTGTGATAAGCGTGAGCATAGGCATAGCGCTTTATCCTAATGATCATATTGATGCGTCTGTTTTAATTAAATTAGCGGATGCGGCTATGTACAAGGCTAAAATAGCGGGTAAAAATAACTACTGTAAAGCCTCTGAGTTATCTTATTCATCCTAAATTATATTGAAAAATAAGCCTCTAAGACCTGTTTTTTGCTTTTGGGTGTGTTTTGTTAATAATTCAGATGATACAGGTGCTTGCTGTCGGTGCGTCATCGGCTATTGCTAATGAGCGCACCTATAGTTGTCAAGTCTATATTGTTGATTCCAAAAGTCTTTAGCGCTTAAATTTTAACTATCTCCGCGCATTAACTCTAATAAGTCATCGGCTGACATTTTGCCACTAATGTCGGCACCGTCTAATAAGCTGTCGGCAAGGTCACGTTTGTGGCTGTGTAATGCGACAATTTTTTCTTCTATCGTTTGTTTAGTAATCATGCGATAAATCGTGACCGGGCGCTGTTGTCCCATGCGGTGGGCGCGGTCTGAGGCTTGATCTTCAACGGCTGGATTCCACCAGGGATCCATGTGAATGACGTAATCAGCCGCTGTTAAGTTAATGCCTACGCCACCGGCTTTTAAGCTGATTAAAAACTGTCTCTTATACACATCTGACG
>CAWUNX010000092.1:0-10606 GCA_963923905.1 uncultured Methylocucumis sp. | reverse complement strand
TATAAGAGACAGGCCTGAGTTTAATTTGTATTTAATCGACGGGCGCGAGCATTGTTTATGCTTAACCAATAATTATGACGTCGCCACCGGTATTGTTATTGCTGAAATCATACCCGAATAGGGAGTCTTATGTCCGGTCACGCCAGTCCTGTTAGTCTTCCGATTGCTGATTGCAGTATTTGCCCATTTCGCAGCAAAACCTTATTAGCGGGCCGTTGTATGCCTGGCGATACCTGTGTCAGTGCTGAAAGCGGGCGTCAAATCGACAGGTTTTTCCGCGTTAATCCAGGTTTTGCTGAACATTATTTGTACGACAAATTTTGGGAACGACGCGCTATCGCTGTGCGTTATGCGCCACAAAAAGCTTTAATCGATTTAATTAACGATGAAGACGAAGTGGTAAGACGTGCGGTGGCTTATCGTTTACCGCAAAACTACTTAGCGTTATTGCAAAACGATAGCGACCGAGAAGTCAGGATGACAGTTGCCGATAGAATGTCGGCGGAAAGTTTAGAGCAATTGGCTAACGACCGTGATTATATCGTGCGCTTAACCGTCGCTAGGCGTTTACCGCAAGGTCGGCTATTCCGCTTAATTCGTGACCCTGACATAGAAGTCAGAAAAGTCGTTGCCGAGCGGTTACCCGAGGTCAGTCTTGGGTTAATGGTGCAAGATGAAGCAGCAGAAGTGAGGCGAATAGTTGCTGAGCGGATTAGCCCTGATGAGGCCGATGTGTTTTTAACGGATAGCGATTGGTTAGTACGCTACAGTGCAGTGCAACGCGTACCGTTATCTGCCCTCAACACGATGTTAGATGATCCAGAACCTGATGTGCGTAACGCCGCATTGGCGCGTTTAGCTGAGGCAGGCACTGGCACACACGGCGGATAACAACAACACAAACGGATGAATCTTCATGTCTTGCTCAAATGAAACTAACGATTTGGCGTTAGACGGTTTCAAACTGGCTAAAATCTGCAAAAAGACCTTGCCAGGACCAAGTGATGACGCCTTACTAGCAAATATACAAGCCTTAATTCCCGACTATCCGTTACGTCTCGCCAGAACAGGTAGTGAATGGTATCGCTTAGGCGGTATCGTCGATATGAGTGGCAAGCGTATTGCGCAAGATTTAGTCGAATGGACTGAGCGCACTTATATTGAATGCGGTAAAGACTTAGAGACCTTAATTGACCATACGCGTAAACAACGACTTATCGCCACGCAACAAACCGGCAATACCTTGTATTTTGTCATTCAAATCGGTTGCTTAGCACAGGATTTTATTCAGCTAGACATCGATAAAATCCACGAAGTCGCTGACCGCCTGCTGGTTGGCGATCAACAACCGCCTGAAGACTTAGAAGAGTTTATCGACCCTCTCTATCCTGAATGTATACAGCCATTTGGCATCGGTGCGGCACGATATGTCTATAGACGTAAAACCGATGTCGCTGTGTTCATGTCAGAACTCAACAAGCACCATATCGAGCAACACCCGGTACAGCGTTTTATTGACGATTGGAATCGGAGTAGCGCTCTACATAAAACGGTCATGTCTAGCGATTGGATAGTCAGACCGTTTCGTCACACCGGTAAATTCGGCGAACAACAAATTAACGTCGAACTTATCAACACCCAGACCAAAACCTTGTCGCAAATCGATGACTTAGCAGGCAAAAAAGGCACTGCTTTACATAACGTACTCACACGTTTTGATAGGCAAGCCGGTTATCCGTTTGCATGGTTTTTTTACATGTTGAAAGGCAAATCCGTGCCCAGTCAATGCGGTGTCGCGGTTTATAAAGACATTAGCGGCGATTATTCGTATTTACCGGAACGCGATGCCGCCATTCTTAAGGACTGGATTAATACGCCTTATAGCGTATAACCGTTAGGTTTTCTCAACCTGTTGTTAATAATCTAAAAACTCACAAGGAGTTATCATGGCAATAGCACAAATCAAAGCATTTTCTGAATTATCTAAAACAGATGCTGAGCTAAAAGCAAAATTACTTGAAGTTCAGAAAATTCGGGAGTTAATCGCATTGGGTAAAGAATACAACTTTGAGCTTGATGAAGTTGAACTCTACCCACCTAATGAACCACAATTTACCGCAGAGCAATTGTCTGAGCGTATGCAAAAAGCGTTGTTACGCGTGTAATTGGTTTATAGACAACGGATAACTTAACCACAGTTATCCGTTGTTAATGCTAAGCTTTAGCCTTTAATACACAGCACTTGTCTAAGCGTATGCACCACCTCTACTAAATCCGTTTGATTAGCCATGACGGTATCAATGTCTTTGTAGGCAGCGGGTATTTCATCAACGACACCACTGTCTTTTCGACATTCAATACCTACTGTTTGCATAGCAACATCATCAGCATCAAAATTGTTTTTGGCTTGATTGCGACTCATACGCCGCCCCGCACCATGCGAACAAGAACAAAACGATTCGGGATTACCTTTACCTCGCACAATATACGATTTTGCGCCCATGCTGCCTGGAATAATGCCTAACTCACCGTCACCAGCTCGAATAGCGCCTTTGCGAGTAATCCAAACATCTGCGCCAAAATGACGTTCACGACTAACATAATTATGATGGCAGTTAACGGCTTCTTTACTGATACCGAATTTTGGCAGTTTTTTCCGCAACGCTTCGCAAATCAGATACATCATTTCTCGGCGATTCGCTAGTGCATAATCCTGCGCCCAACCCACCGCCGCTAAATAATCGTCATAATGCTTAGCGCCTTCAGAGAAATAAGCCAACTCTTTATCTGGCACATTCAGCAAATGCTGCCCCATGTCTTTTTTGGCTAACGCAATGAAATATTCGCCAATAACATTACCAATACCGCGACTACCTGAATGTAACAATATCCAAACATCATCCTGTTCATCTAAGCACAGCTCAATAAAGTGATTGCCACCACCTAACGTACCTAATTGCCGAATCCACGTTTGATAAGGCTTTTTTTGTTGCGCATGAACTTTCGGGTGTTTCGCTAAAAGCTCATGTAAGCCATGACTTAACGCTGAAATCGTTGAATTTCTCGCACGGTCATGTTTATGCATGTTAAAGCCAACCGGTATGGACTCTTCAATATGCAAACGCAAGCTACGCAAATTATCCGGCAAATCGTGGGCTTTAAGCGTTAAGCGCAACGCATTCATGCCACAGCCTATATCAACGCCAACTGCCGCAGGAATAATCGCGCCACGCGTCGGTATCACCGAACCCACTGTTGCGCCTTTGCCGGCATGAACATCCGGCATTACGGCAATATGGCTATGGATAAACGGCAGTGTGCTTAAATTATACAGCTGCTGCATAGCCTCTGGCTCAATATCGTTCGTATAAATTTTGACCGGGACTTTACCCTTAGTCATGATTTTTTGAATCGGCATTAAACACCTCCTTGCGCAACAACACCGGCATAACAAAAAACCAAACCCGGTGTGTGCTTTCTATGCAACGCCTGTGCTAATACTGACCTTAAGCGCCCTTTGTGCAAGGCTAATTCAGTTAAAATTTGCTGTTCGCTGTATTCGCTAGCACTTGGTAACTGCGCAATCGTTACACGCATCTGCTGTTCATTAATTGGCGCAACAGAGACGATAAATAACTCACGCAGTAACATACTGCTATCCTCCGCGAGCGCTAATGACAGGGTTTGCTGTGCTTTTTTGCATAATTGCAAGGTTTTTCGTGTTGTTTTATTAGGCATAGACTGGCGCGTTAAATAGCGTGGCGCTATGCCGTCTTCTGGTCCAATTTCAGCGCATAAACTAAGCGCGCGTTTAGACCACGAGATTGATGGCTTCATAAAGAATTACTCCCACAAACCAAGTTCACAGGCAAAGCAATGCCCTACCTAACTTGGCTGAGTTAAAAAAAATAAGTGGATTTTTTACGTGGAAGCCCGATCCGTAAGATCGGCGATTAGCAGATATGACGGATATGGGGCTGAACCATTGCACTATCGAACATGGCAGCCTCCTAACTGATTTGAAAGGTTGAAAAAGGCCGAGAGGATACAAGGCAATATTGAACTTGTCAAATTACCGCTTTAAGGTTTGTTGCGTTTTATGGTTTAGTCAATTAACAGCCGCACCCTATAGCACTTGTGTAATAATACCTTGTAACCATAGATAAGTTGTTATAATGTGACTCTCATCATGCTTTTATATCCACATGCACATAAGACTTGGCATAAAAATTAATAAAAGTGAATATTTAACAATGATGAACATATTATATCGGCAATAATTCTGTTTGTTCACAATTTTCCATATTTAGGTATGAGTTGGCGTTGGTGCATAAATCATCAAATAGTCTAAACTAACTCTAAAGTTCAACTGTATTGGAGAATAGTCGTTGAGTAGATGCGTGTCAACATAATCAATAGGAACTTACACGAGGTTATTATGAAAAAAACCAATACCGTATTATTGATAGCTTTAAGCGTAACAGGGACGGTGACTTTTGCTAAACCTTGCGATAATCTGCCGAATCAAGCAGTCTTAGAAACTGCGTTGAAAGATGCCCAAAGCCAAGCAAATGGTGGCTTTGGTTTACGCATGTGGGCGTCGATAGTTAACCGTGCTGGCGTGGTTTGCGCTGTAGCCCGCTCTGGTGCGGAACCCGGTGATCAATGGCCAGGTAGCCGTGTGATTTCGGCACAAAAAGCCAATACCGCTAATGCGTTTAGTTTACCTGGTTTAGCGTTATCGACTGCTAACTTATATTCTGCTACGCAACCGGGCGGCAGTTTATTTGGCTTGCAAGAAAGCAATCCTGTCAATATTAATGCGGCTTATGATGGTGCCTTTAATAAATACGGTACCGCCAATGACCCATTAGTCGGTAAAAAAATTGGTGGGGTTAACGTATTTGGTGGTGGTTTGGCTTTGTATGATGAGAAAGGCGAACTGCTTGGTGGCTTAGGGGTTAGCGGTGACTCTTCTTGTGCTGACCATAATATTGCTTGGCGCATCCGTTTTGACCTTGGTTTAGACCATGTGCCATCAGGGGTTGCGACTAATGGCGACGATAATATCGTTTACGATATTACTAACGGTGATGCCGCACCGGTAACAGGTGTGCCAGGGTTAGGTAAAAGTGCCGGAGGTTGGGGACACCCTTCTTGTTCAAATGCAGCTAAATCTATTGCTGAAGGCTTTAAGAAAGCCGGATCAGGTTCGCTTTAATCCGATATTTTCTACATAAGCCAATAAAAAAGGGGGCGAAAGCCCCCTTTTTTGATAGTCACTTAATTTTTAGATTTTCTCTTTGCTGAGCTAATTAATCCTAGTAAGCCTGAGCCAAACAGCCAAACGCAGTATAATGCGATGAATATCCAGATACATAGGACGGATATAAGTACTTAATCCTTTCTTAAACCGATTAACTAACATAACGATGAGTCGAATTTTAATAGCCTGGGAATTAGGTGCAAATTTAGGACATTTAACCCGGTTATTACCGATAGCTGAGATTTTGCAACAACAAGCCCATCAGGTGCTTTTTGTGGTTAGAGATACTGAAGCCGCAGCAGTACTATTAGAGCCTAGAGGATTTGCTTTTATATCAGCGCCTTATTACATAGGTAAAACTAAAATTGCACAGCCGCCGGTTAATTATGCCGAACTGTTAATCGCCGATGCCTATTTAGCAAAACCCAGTTTAATTGGCAGAATCCGCAGCTGGTTAGCTCTCTACCAACTCTATAAGCCTGACATCATTCTTATTGATTACGCGCCTAGCGCATTGTTAGCTGCTCATATTGAGCATATACCCGCAGTTTGCATTGATAACGGTTTTGGGATGCCCCCATTGGTATCGCCTATGCCGACCATTAGACCGTTTGAAACCGTCAGCACTCACAGGCTTAGCCAAGCTGAAACCTTGGTGTTAACTGCGATAAACGCAGTGAGTCATCATTTTCAAGGTCCACTATTTAAACAGTTCGTTGAGCTGTTTAATACTCAAGCGACTATTCTAGCGACCTTTCCTGAGCTTGATCATTATGGGGTACGAGAGCATGGCGACTATGTGGGTCCTATTTTTTCTTATATAGGCAGTCTCTCTGCGAGTTGGCAAACCGAGACCAAAACTAAAATTTTTGCTTATTTACGACCGGATATGCCAGGTTTACAAGCCTTATTAAAGGTATTAGCATCAATAGATACAGAAGTGGTCTGTGTTATTCCTGGGCTAACGCGACTCAATCGTGAACTGGCTAAAAAGCTGCGTGTTTACACACAGCCGGTGTTGTTAAACAGTTTTATTGTTAAAGCGAATCTTGTCATATCGTATGCCGGTTCAGGCTTAACCGCTAATGCGTTGTTAGCCGGAGTGCCGTTGTTATTATTGCCTTATACCATTGAACAGTATCTACAAGCGCGGCGTATTGAGCAATTAGGTGCAGGGTTGATGCTAAATCAAGAGCGTAGCGAAAGCGTTATTAAACAAGCGCTTGATAAGATACTATCAGAGCCGCATTTCCATAAGGCAGCGTCTGATTTTGCTGTGCGTCATGTTGGATTTCATCCGGCGCAAGCGGCTAATTATGTTGTTAAATCCATAGAAGCGATTATTCAAAGACAATCGATAAAATATGGGCTGAATTAAATGGATACGCTAGGTTATATTACTGAGAATCCTGTTGTACCAGACGTTGCTATTATTGGGGCAGGGCCAGCCGGTTTAATGGCGGCCGAAGTGTTAGGGGCTGCGGGTATTTGCGTCGCAGTTTATGACGCGATGCCATCGGTGGGTCGTAAATTCTTGCGCGCGGGTATCGGTGGACTCAATCTTACCCACAGTGAAGAGTATTCGCTATTTTGTAGCCGCTATGGCAGATATCAACATGCGTTACGCTTAAGCTTGGAGGGTATGCCGCCTAATGCAATCATTAATTGGGTACATGGGTTAGGCATAACTACCTTTGTCGGTAGTTCGGGGCGGATATTTCCTGAGAGGATGAAAGCTGCGCCGTTATTACGCGCTTGGTTACGCAGGTTGGCAGGTTACAAAGTGGAATTTTATTTACGCCATCGCTGGTTAGGTTGGGACTCACAAGGTTGTTTGCATTTTGAGCATCCTAACGGAAGCTTAGTGATAAAGCCTAAGGTAACTGTATTAGCTTTAGGGGGTGGCAGTTGGCCAAAACTAGGTTCGGATGGCGCGTGGGTATCCTATTTAGCGCAACAAGGTATTCAAATTACACCGCTACAAAGCAGTAATTGTGGTTTTACGGTGGCGTGGAGTGACTATTTTCGTGACAAATTTTCCGGTCAACCATTAAAATCGGTTGTGTTAACGTTTACCGATAGTCATGGCCAAGGCGAGCAACGTCAAGGCGAATTAATGATACGCCCGCAAGGACTAGAAGGAGGTTTAATTTATGCCTTTTCAGCGCGGTTGCGTGAGCGGATTCACCAACAAGGTTACGCGTGTTTTAGCTTAGATTTAGCACCGCATCACGAGCAAGACAGCATTGCCGAGCAGTTAAAAAGTCGCGGCACACAATCATTGTCGAATTGCTTAAAAAAACGGCTCAAATTTACGCCATTGAAAATAGCATTACTGCATGAAGTATTGCCTAAAGTACAAATGGCTGATGCCTCCTTATTAGCCGCGAAAATTAAGGCATTGCCGATAAAGGTACTTGCGCCTTTTGCTATAGAACGAGCGATTAGCAGCGCGGGCGGTGTGCAGTTTGACAATTTAACTGCGCAACTTATGTTAAAAAACCGGCCTGGCGTGTTTATCGCAGGAGAGATGTTGGATTGGGATGCGCCTACAGGTGGTTATTTACTCACGGCTTGTTTAGCAACAGGCGCGCAAGCAGGCAGGGGCGCATGTGACTGGTATCGGTTACACGTCCAATGATTAAACTGTTTTTATGGAATTCGTTATGAACACTTCGCGTCAAAAATTACCACTCATTTTATGCGGCGTATTGTCCCTAAGCGTATTAGTGGTTGAGGACAGTTGGTCTAAAAGTTACTCATCGTCGCGGTCTTCTTCGTCATCACGCTCGTCATCGTATCGTTCTAGTAAGAGCAGCTATAATTCGTTACCGAAAAAATCCTCAACGGCGGGTTCAAGCTACCAAAGTAATAGCCAGGGTGGTTTTAGCGCTAAATTTGGTAAATCCTATAACACGGCTCTCGATAAGTTGTATCGCCAACAAAGCAGCAGTAAAGCATATGAGGCACTGCAAAAAACCATGCCGTCAACAAAACCGCGTTATTTTCCTGAGGCCGACTTAGAGAAATACCGTACGCGTTATCGTGATAATCCGCTTTATCGACAAGCAGGGCAAGATAGCGACAGTTGGGGAGCGCGAGGCCGTTATTACCAAACCAACCCGCCTATTATTGTCAATGGCGGCAGCGATTCATTCGGGCTATTGTCTGGCATGTTTTTATACAGCCTGCTCAATAATGCCGCGCAAGCCGGGCAATATGCGTTTCACCATCAAAACGATCCAGATTATCAGAAATGGCGCGCCGAAGCCGAGCGTTTAGCGCAAGATAATGCAGAATTAAAACAAAAGCTTAATGCGTTAGATGATGCTAAAAATGCACAAACGGATACGCAGCCTAACCCAAACTGGTTACCGCCTGGCGTGCCAGCCGCCGCTACGCTGTCTGATGTCGCGTTAAAAGCCAGTCAGCCGGATTTTAATGTGTGTGTCGGTTCTGAAAATGGGCCTTACTATAAAGTCGCGCAAGCGAATATGCTGCCCGCATTAGTTGAATGGGTTAATTTAATACCGATACCCACTAAAGGTACGCCAGAAATTTTAGCCAAATTAACTACAGGTGGATGCGATGCTGGGTTTATCCAAGGAGATGCTAAGATTGACGAGCAACAACTAGATGTGGTGTTTAAGCCATTTTTGGAAGCGGCTCATTTAGCCTGTAATAAAACACTACACGTTAAATCACTTGCGGAACTCAATGCTAATACGCTGTGGATTGTTAAGAACTCAGGCTCTCGTTTAACTTGGGATAACTTCGTCGCACTCAATCCACAACTTACTAA
Source organism: uncultured Methylocucumis sp. (assembly GCA_963923905.1). Taxonomy (GTDB): domain Bacteria; phylum Pseudomonadota; class Gammaproteobacteria; order Methylococcales; family Methylomonadaceae; genus Methylovulum. The sequence continues at coordinate 1,538 of CAWUNX010000092.1, read as the reverse complement.
GATTCCAGTGCAAGACGCTGTTAATTACGAAGATGCTATTTTAAAAGCCGTTAAAAACAAAGCCTGTTTATTTTATATGGCCGCACCTCATGCCTCGACGATAGATAGGTTGATTAATCGTCCAGAGTTGTCATTGGTTGCCATAGATGATGAGCACTTAACGCAAGGCGGCGTGTATCAAGCGCGTAAATTGTCATCGAGTGATTATAATAATGCGATTGCTTCTTCGTGGTTTAGCGATAACTATGTTGATACGGTGGTTGCGCCAGCAACGTTTGTGATTAGCAAAGCCTGGCAAGCGAAAAGCCCCGAACTAGCCGCTAAAATTGCCTTGCAACTGGCCGATATAGAATCCACCTTAAAAAAAGCGGTACAGCAATAATGTTTCATAAAAGCAACACAACCAAACCACGGCGCTTAGCTATAAGCCCCAATAGTCATGTTAGCGTTAATTTAATCGATATTATTGCCGTTGAATTAGCACCTAGCTTTATTCGGCCTGAGGGCGTATTTTTTATTCAAGCGGTTGGAGAATGGGGTAACAATGATAGCACTGACAGTTTTACGCTCTATGTTGAAAATAACGGCCACTATTATTTGCTTGAATTAGACGCGCGGGGCGAGCAAATTGAGCAGGTTAGCTTTTACCAGAATATCTTAACGTTAACGCCTGACGAGCAAGAGTGGCAAGAGATTCTACATGACATGGCTGCGAAAGAGTTCATCATGGATGATATTGCTTATCAGCGTTTATTCGGAGGCCAGGCTGATACAGCCGATTTACTTGAATATACTGAACAAGTTAAAACCTTAGATGATGCGTATGAGTGCCATAATCGTATGATGGTTTTTGAACGTACGATTACGCCCGGCGACTTTAAAGAGCGGCTAAAAGTAGCGGTTGAAGTTATAGAAAGCAAACAAATTGCCAGCGTATCATTTTATTTGGGTTTTGCCTTACATCCCTCTACATTAACGTTATTAGGTAAATAACTATGTTTTTTAAGCATTACGGTATCCAAAAAACCAAAGATTTAGTCAATTTATTAGGCGAAGCGATTGTAAAATTCGATCCAGAAGGCGCGACTGAAGCTGCGATTGCTGAAATTGAGGAAAAATTCGACAAATTAAACTTAGCTTTTTCTAAGGCTAAAAAGACCTGGGAAAAAGAGCAGCAGGAAGCGGAAACGATTGTTGCGTTGTATAACCAACGTTTAGCCGCTGCCGAACATTTACAAGCGATGCCAGACAAAGCATTGGCACTGAATCAATTGCTAACCGTATTAGAAGACATGTTGCCTGATGTCGAACGCGAAAAACAAGAAGCTGCCGATGCTAAGCAATATATGACGGAATTAGAACAACTTGTTTTGCAATACGCAGAGAAACTTAAAAGCGCACGCCAGACTGTTGAGAAAGCTAAAAAAGCCATGGAACGCGCCGCATTCTTAAAACAACAAGCTGAAGATAAAGCCGAGGCCGCCAAAATGGCGAGTGGATTATCAGGTAGCGCATCGTCACTCAGTAGCGCCATAGGT
>CAWUNX010000091.1:0-10694 GCA_963923905.1 uncultured Methylocucumis sp. | reverse complement strand
TCGTCGGCAGCGTCAGATGTGTATAAGAGACAGGTTCAAGTAGCCAAGAAAACAGCTCGGAGAATTCGGTCCCGAATAAGCGCATCGCTGCGGTTTTAGTCCACGTCCATTGTGGTAGAGCTGCGCCAGGCAGCCATTCACTGCCATTAAGTTAAGAAATAAACATTAATATTCATATGGTTACGATTATGTTTTTGTTCTGCAAATCAGTTGTAGATTGGTTTAGCGATAGCGTAACCCGACATTTTTTGCTGATTGTGTTGGGTTATGCTGACGCCACCCCGACCTACTTGTCGTAACACATTGTTCTAATTTCATTAAATCCTTAACTTAATGGCAGTGATGCGGGAGCGTGGGAACGAGGAAACACGCCATCGTTGTGGGTTGAAAGATTAAAAAGTAATTGACGTGACAGATTAAGCAACCTATAGTTTTTGTTCTTTTTAATTGTCGGAGATTTAATGTGAGCGACTTAGTGCATCATATAAGTGATAGTGAATTTAACGATGCTGTTTTAAAAGCCCCAGGCCCAGTTCTGGTTGACTATTGGGCAGAGTGGTGTGGTCCATGCAAAATGATTGCGCCTATCTTAGACGCCGTTGCCAAAGAATATGAAGGCAAAGTCACCGTAGTCAAATTAAACATAGACGAAAATCCACAAGCGCCACAACATTATGGGGTACGCGGTATTCCTACACTCATGTTGTTCAAAGACGGCGAAGTTGAAGCCACTAAAGTAGGTGCGTTAAGTAAATCAGAGCTAGTTAAATTTTTAGATTCTAATATTTAAACACCCCTCGCTTACCCGATTTAGCGGTGCTACTCTTCAATACGGACGCCTCGCTAAATCGGCCAACCCACAGCAACCCAACTAAAGAGCTATTAAAAATCCATTAATTTTTAATAAGTTATCTTCACTCCGGTTAATCCATTAGTAAAATTCTGTTTTACCCAGACGCGAAACAGCCAAACTATTAAGCGATTGTTATAAAATAGTCGGTCGTTTTGCTCTGAATAACCGTCCATGAAAAATCAAAAAAAATTGCTGCATTCTGACATTCGTTATGAATGTGAAGATTCGGCGTATGAACAAGGCAAAGCTTATTATGAGCAAGGTCGTGTTTTAGAATTAGTCGTCAAAAGCGAAGGCGCTTTATTTGTACAATTAAATGCAACTGTCAAAGGCAATGGCGTTATTCCTTATAAACAAAACATTAGAATCGTTTGGAAGCCTAACTTTAGCGCTTCTGAAATTACGGGTAATTGCACGTGTCCCACCGGCTATAACTGTAAACATGTCGCTGCCGTTTGTTTAAAATACTTAGAACGCTCACAAGCACCTAATCAAGCAGCCACAACGAATTGCTTAGATTGGTTAGCTAGTTTAGCTACGTCTACACCGGCTAAAACACCAGATAATAATGAAGTCATTATTTTTGTGCTTAAACCGGGTAAGAATGTGCATGAAGTGATATTTGACTTAATTGTCACCAAGCACAAAAAAAACGGTGGCTTGCATAAAGGCCGACGCTTATCACTGAGTAATTTACGCTATAGCTATTCGTATATGGGTTATGTGCAACCTGAAGACACTGAAATCGCTAAAATTTCTTCTGCATTAAGCTTGTCGTCAGGCCTACCTATATTATCCGGCGCTGCTGGACATTTAGCGCTTAGTCACATGCTAAAAACAGGACGATTATATTGGCATGCGAATGACCAAGCGCCTATTAGCTTAGAGCAGCCAACCACACTCAGCATGGGCTGGCAAACAACGGAAAACGGCGACTATACGCTTAAAATAGAACAACCTGAACATGTCGTATTAATCTTTACCGAACCTGCATTTTTATTAAATACCAAAACCTTAACCTTAAGCGAACTAAGCCCGCCTTGCCCAAGCACCGAGCAACTTAAGAAATTTCTGCAAGCGCCAGTGATTCCGGCTGCATTTGCTGAAGAGTTCAGTCAAAAGCTATTACTCGACTACCCTAACCTACCGCTACCCGCACCTAAACCGCTACATATTAAGGATTTACTCGCTAAATCACCTAGACCCCAACTCACTTTATTCGGCGCAAGCATAGCGGTTAATCAGTATTTACACTTAATAAAATTGCGCTTTCATTACGAGGATTATTGCCTAGCAGGCTTACCGGAAGCAGAATTTAGCGTTAGCAAAGCACAAGACGGCAGCATGGTGCGTATTCAACGTAATCTGCCATTAGAGCAGAGTTATTCAGAGACCTTACTAAACTTGGGCTTTGCTAGGCTACCAGGAAGTTTATTAGCGCTTGCCAACAACGAGCTTATTTTCTATAGCCCTGGCGAGCAAACTAAACTCGACAGCGCCAAACGTTGGGGTTATTTTTTATCTGATGTGCGCGATGAGCTTGAACAACAGCATTGGGAAGTCATCGTCGACGATAGTTTTCATTTACGCTTTGAAAACGCAGATTATTGGGAAGCCGAATTTAGTGAAAATGAAAATAATTGGTTCGAAATGCGCTTTAATATTGAAATTGATGGTCAATCTTACGCGCTATTGCCCTTAATCACCTCAGTATTAGAGCATTATGATTTAGAGAACTTACCGGAGCATTTATACATTCCACTGACCGACCACACTTATTTAAATCTACCTACCGGTAAGTTAAAACCCGTTATTAACGTGTTATATGAAATGTTTAACGGCAACGCCTTAGCGCAAGACGGCTCGCTACGCTTATCGTTATTTCATGCCGCCAGCATTGCCGATTTAGAGCAACATAGCTATGGCTTATTCGCCATTAAAGGCAGCCAGCAATTACGCGAACTGGCACAAAAACTCAAAGACTTTTCCGGTATTCAGACCGTACCGCCTCCGGTTAACTTTCATGCAGAGCTTAGACCGTATCAACAACATGGCTTAAACTGGCTGCAATTTCTACGCGAATACCAGTTCGGTGGCATTTTGGCCGATGATATGGGCTTAGGTAAGACCATACAAACCTTAAGCCATTTGCTATTAGAAAAACAATCAGGCCGAATGCAAGCACCTTGTTTAATCATTGCGCCGACCAGCTTAATGAGTAACTGGCGGCGTGAAGCACAACGTTTTACCCCGGATTTAAGCGTGTTAGTGTTGCAAGGCGTCGAACGTAAGCAATTGTTTAGCGAAATTAATAGCCATGATTTAGTACTGACCACCTATCCGTTATTGCCTAGAGATGAAGAAAATTTACTGGAACAAAGTTATTACTATCTTATTCTCGATGAAGCACAAACCATTAAAAATCCTTTAGCCAAAGCCGCCCAACTGGTCAGGCAAATTAAATCCACGCATAGATTGTGTTTAACCGGTACGCCTATGGAAAATCATTTGGGCGAATTATGGGCGCAATTTGATTTTTTAATGCCCGGCTTTTTAGGCAACTTAGCCCATTTCAAAAAATTATACCGCACGCCTATAGAAAGCTATGGTGATGGCGACAGCCGCAAACGCCTAGCGCAACGTGTTGCACCGTTTATGCTGCGGCGCACTAAACAAGAAGTCGCAACCGAATTACCTGAAAAAACTGAAATTATCCGCTCAGTCCCGCTTTACCCAAAACAAGCCGCTCTTTATGAAAGCATTCGTATTACTATGGAGCAACGTGTGCGTGATGCCATAGCCCAGCAAGGCTTATCGCGTAGTCATATTACGATTTTAGATGCGTTATTAAAACTGCGCCAAACCTGCTGCGACCCACGCACATTGAGCTTAAAAGAAGCCCAGAAAGTTAAAGAATCGGCTAAATTAGATTTGCTGATGGAGTTATTACCTGAGCAATTAGAAGAAGGTCGCCGCATTTTAGTGTTCTCGCAATTTACCCGTATGATTGCGCTCATCGAACATGAACTTAACGCGGCTAACATCGCTTACGCTAAACTAACCGGCCAAACCAAAAAACGCGATGACGCCATTAATGCGTTTAAAAATGGCGAGGTTAATGTATTTTTAATCAGTTTAAAAGCCGGGGGCGTAGGCTTAAATCTTACCGAAGCCGATACCGTGATTATTTACGACCCATGGTGGAATCCCGCCGCTGAAACGCAAGCCGCTGATCGTGCTTATCGCATAGGCCAAGACAAACCAGTATTTGTTTATAAATTAATCACCGAAAACACCGTCGAAGAAAAAATTATTAGTATGCAAGAAAAGAAAAAAGCTCTAGCACAAGGTATTTATCAAGCAGAAAACCCTGAAAACGGCTTGCAACTCAGCGCTGAAGATTTAACAGCGTTATTTGAACCCATATAAACGGTTTTTTGGCTACACACTTAAGATGGGACAGGGTGTTTAGAACGCGGGTGTCGGCAGCAGGGATGCGGCCGCCAAGCCTACAGGGACGTATTTACGGCGTCCCGCGTTCTGAATGACCTGTCCCGTCTTAAGTTGGTAACTTTTTTATTAGCCGTAACGTTAACTCTTAAGCTAAACTGAAACCTTTTACCGTTCACGAGTCTAGTCATGACGCATGCACACTCGCCTAGCCAACCTAATCGACAAACGCTTTATGTGCTCATCGCGCTAGGACTGGGTATTATCGTCGGCGAATTATTACATTTAAGCTTTGGCGTAACCGCAGCGGGTGAAGTTAATTCCACCTTAGCGGCGCTGATTGAAGCCTTATCCGTTGTCACCGACTGTTTTATGCGGTTAATTAAAATGATTATTGCCCCATTAGTGTTTGCGACGCTGGTCGTAGGCATAGGCAAAATGGGCGACGCGCATACGATTGGACGCGTAGGCTTAAAAGCCTTAGCATGGTTTTTATCAGCGTCGCTAATCAGCCTAGTCTTAGGCATGATACTGGTAAATATATTCACGCCCGGAGAAAGCTTGCATATTGCGTTGCCTAGCGATACTAGCGCTAACCAACTCCCTGAAAATGGCTTGTCGTTACGCACGTTCGCGACCCACATTTTCCCTACCAGTATTTTTTCGGCCTTATCGACGAATGAAATTCTGCAAATCGTGGTGTTTTCCGTATTTTTTGGTGTCGCCTCAGCACAATTAGGCGAATTAGCTGAGCCTATGCTAAATGCCTTAGATTCATTAGCGCATATCATGCTAAAAGTGACTACTTACGTCATGTATGCCGCCCCCGTCGCTGTTTTTGCGGCTTTAACCGCCGTTATTGCCAAACAAGGCTTAAGTTTATTAAAAACCTACGGTATTTTTATTGCCGAGTTTTATTTAGGCTTATTGACGCTATGGCTATGTTTAATCGGCATAGGTGGGTTAATTCTGGGCGGAAAAAAAATCCTGTCTTTATTACGCCATATCCGCGAACCGTTATTGCTGGCATTTGGCACGGCCAGTAGCGAAGCCGCCTACCCTAAGCTGTTACAACAATTAGAACGCTTAGGCTGCGATGCCAAAATAGCTGGCTTTGTCTTGCCACTCGGTTATTCGTTTAATTTAGACGGTAGCATGATGTATATGACGTTTGCTGTATTATTCATCGCGCAAGCCTATGGCATAGAGATGAGCTTAAGCCAGCAAGTCTTAATGCTCTTAGTCTTATTGTTTACCAGCAAAGGCGTCGCAGGTGTGCCACGCGCATCCTTAGTCGTTATCTCAGCAGCATTAAGCTTATTTCATATACCCGAAGCCGGTATTTTATTGCTATTAGGCGTTGATCAACTGCTAGATATGGGGCGTAGCGCTAGTAATGTACTGGGCAATAGTTTAGCCACAACGGTGATTAGCCGCTGGGAAAAAGCTTTGAAATAACCGATTCTATTTTTAAACAAACACTATGCGTACTTCTCGTTTATTTGTTACTGCCGCTCTTAATCCCAACCAAACCCTAACCCTAGATGACGATAGCAGCCATTATCTACGCACAGTATTGCGGTTAAAAAAAGACGATGCGATTACCTTATTTAATGGTAATGGCCTGGAATACGCCAGTCATATCGACTTAGTGAGTCGTCAATGTGTGTTAATTCGCATCGGTGCCAGCACTGCGCGCACCGTCGAGTCACCGCTGCAAATCCACTTAGGCTTAAGCATTGCGCGTGGCGATAGAATGGATTTTGCCGTGCAAAAAGCCGTTGAACTCGGTGTCAATAAAATCACGCCCATTATTACCGAACGCACAGTCGTGCAATTATCCGGCGATAAACCAGCACAACGCTTAAAACATTGGCAAAAAATCATACAACATGCCGTTGAACAGAGTGGTCGAACAGTATTACCCGAATTAGCCAGCATTACACCGATAGCGACGTGGCTAACGCAACAAACCGGCTTAAAAATTTTTTTAGACCCTGGTGCTGAACAGCGTTTAACTCAGTTATCCCCTGAGAACGCGTTAGTCACATTATTAACCGGACCCGAAGGTGGTTTTGCCCAGCATGAGCGCGACTTAGCAAAGCACGCAGGCTTTATTCCAGTACGTTTAGGCCAACGCATTTTACGCACAGAAACAGCGTCACTAACGGCATTAGCTGCCGTACAAATGTTATGGGGCGATTTTGCTTAACACTGCATTGAAGAAACTACGGGTCTTAGTAACACCGTTAATCGTGCTATTACTGGCTATCTTAAGTGCCTGTGTCTTAGGGTTTATCATCGCACCGTTATTCGGCGACGCGTCGCTTTATAAGCTGTTAAATAAGCTCACGTTGGTTTTATTAATGCTTAGCCTATTCCCTGTCATGCACGCGCTTAAAGCAACGCCTGCCGCGCTAGGTTTTGCCTCGCGCGCAATGATTGCTAAACAAATCCGTTTAGGCTTTGCGTTTGGTATTGTGAGCTTAACCCCTGTGATGCTGGTGTTATACGGGCTTGGCGTTAGCGTGATTGACACCAGCCAGCCGTGGACGCTAAGCTGGCTAAGCGAAAAAACAGCGGCGGCATTTGGCTCAGGCTTACTCATCGCCTGCTTAGAAGAACCGCTGTTTCGTGGCGTGTTATTACTCAGTTTAATGCGGTCAGTGTCGAAAACGACCGCTATTGTTGTTAGCGCGCTGTATTACGCAGGCTTGCATTTTTTGACCACCAAAACCCATATCCCTGCTAGCGAGATGTCCTGGGCATACGCTGTGCAACTGATGACTGAAGCCTGGCTTAACCTGTTTAATCCTGAAATATTCACCGCGTTGCTAGCGTTATTTGTCGTCGGTATTGCGTTAGCGGTTATCCGCACCGCAGGCTCTCACTGTTTAGGCATAAGCATAGGTTGTCATGCCGGTTGGGTATTTATGATTAAGCTTAACAAAGCTTTTTTTAATACTGACTTTCAGTCTAATTACGCATTTTTAGTTAACGCTTACGACGGTGTGATTGGTTGGCTGGTGGCTGCTTGGTTGATGCTAGGGTTAGGCGTTTATTTATACAAAAAACACGCAACGTGCTCATAGCTTTTGTCTTGTGTGCGCTATCAGAGCCGTGCGCCTTATTCCATCTAGGCGCACAGATGCTCTGTTGTTAATTGAGCTTAACAAAAACGACTATCTGGGTTAAAACCGCTGAAACTTACTAGCATCAGTAATTGCTTTGGCGCGTGTATTTTTATTGTCATTCAAGGCAAGTGTTGTGGGGCTATTATTTCGAAATACCACTCTAGGGTCAGCACCTGCAATATCCGACATATCCACTTTAAAAAAATCCATCATTGTCTGCAATTGTTCTGACTGGGCAGTCATTTCCTCAGCGGTTGCCGCTAACTCTTCACTAGCGGCAGCATTTTGCTGTGTTACACTGCTCATATGATGCATTGCCGTGGCAACCTGACTAGCACCGGATGCTTGTTCCTGAGATGCGGAGGTAATCTCTTGCACCAAATCGGATGTTCTGCCAATACTAGGCACGATTTCATTCAATAAGCGCCCTGCTCGCTCAGCGGTACTGACACTGCTGCTCGCTAACTCGCTGATTTCTTGCGCTGCTATTTGGCTGCGTTCAGCTAACTTACGCACTTCTGCCGCGACTACCGCAAAGCCTTTACCGTGGTCACCGGCTCGCGCCGCTTCAATTGCAGCATTTAACGCTAACATATTAGTTTGGTAAGCAATATCGTCAATAATGCCTATCCTATCCGCAATTTGTTTCATCGCCTCAACGGTCTGTTTTACTGCATCACCACCTTCAACCGCTTCATCTCTTGCCTTGGTCGCAATACGATCAGTAATTTGCGCACTCTCCGCATTTTGATTAATGCTAGCGCTCATTTGCTCAATACTTGAACTGGTTTCTTCTACGTTGGAGGCTTGCTCACTCGCCGCTTGAGATAAAGACTGCGAAGTTACCCTAACTTGCTCAGCGGCATTAGCTAACTCACTGGCAGCACTCATCACCTCGCCTATCGTGCTAGATAATCTATCGGCAGTATTATTCGCTGCTTGCCGCAATTGTTCGAGCTGGCCTTGATAAACTTGAGCAATTGCCTGCGTCATATCGCCTTGCTCCATTGCTAATAAAACCCGTTTAACTTCATTTAACGGGCCAATGACGGCATCTAATGTATTATTAACACCTTCAACAATTTTTCTAAAGTCGCCTTGATGTTGATTCGCCTCAGCTCTTGTTTCCAAATGCCCAGCCACTGCTGCCTCAGCTAATCTATTAGCATCACAAACTAATAAGTTTACAGCATCAATTGCTTGATTTAAGTTAATAATTAAAGTGTTGAAATCGCCATTATAGGTTTCGGTAATTTTAGCGGGGATTTGTCCGCGTGAAATTCGCTGCACATAATCAGCAGCAACACTTAATGGGCCAATAACGGCATCTAATGTACTATTAACGCCTTCAACAATTTTTCTAAAATCACCTTGATGGCGGCTTACATCAGCGCGAGTATCTAAACGGCCTGCAATAGCCGCATCCGAAAGTCGATTTGCATCGCTGACTAACAAATTCACCGCATCAATTGCTTGATTTAAATTGATTTTTAACGTATTAAAATCACCGTTATAGTCATCGGTAATTTTAGGCGGTATTTGCCCTTGAGCAATCCGCGCAACATAATCAGCAGCCACATTTAAAGGCGCAATAACCGCATCGAGCGTCGAATTAATACCTTCAGAAATCGTTCTCAAAAAGCCACTTTTACCCGTTAAATCAATACGGCTCGCTAATTGACCTTTCACAGCTGCATCAATGATATGGTTAATCTCTTGTTCGGCTAAAATTTGTTCGGTTACCTCCTCCCATTCCACTGCCGAGCCTATATACCTCTGCTCATTGCTAAATACTGGATTAATCGTCAAATGTAAGTGGTGACCTGCAATTTCTAATTGAGCTTTATGCGTGTTATGTTGACGCGACATCTCTGTCAATATACGTTTTTGATGCTCTGGATGACGATGAAATTGATCAATCGAACTTCCGATTAGATTATCAACATTAAAAGTTGGTAACTCTTTGCGCATATCTGCTTCGGCGTTACGCAACATATTAGTCACCGCATGATTCATATAAATGATAGTGCGTTCGGCATCGGCAATCATAACGCCAGTTGACACATTATTCAGCGCATTGACAATCCGTGTACTCTCAATACCAATACGATTAGATTCGGTCATATTTGCTAATAAATTCATCTGCATGGCATTTAAGCTATGCAATAGCGTACCAAACTCACCACCTTGGTGAATATTAAAGCGATTATCAAGCTTGCCCTCAGCCATCCATTTGAACGTGGATACCGCTAAATTTAAAGACTGCAAAATATAGCGCATTAACCCCAAAAAAATGACCGCCAAAATAACCAAAGCCACAACAGCAATCATCAACTGTTGTTGCATGGTTGCCTGCCGAATCTCATAAGACTGCTGATTGTTTTCATGAGTTTGCTTATCTGCCAATTGCATGGCATTAGCTAAAGACGCAGAAATCGTTTGCTTAAATACATCTAATTCATCATCAATAGCACTAATTTCAGACATCGGCGCTTTTCTATTTAATGCCGGGAATAACTTGTTATCAACCCTATCGATAAAACCGTTCAAGGCTTCAACACCTTGGTTAAGGCTTGCCTGCTCTTCAATAGGTGTATTCAGCGCCAACAACGCTTGAGCATTACGCTTAGCTTCATCTCGTGATTTCGACCAGTGTTGTTTGAACTGCTCAGTGTAGCCATTAATAATACCATCAGTGGCAATACTGTATAGCTGGTCACCTAAATGAGAGTATTTAGAAATCGTTAGCGTATTCGCGGTGTTTATTAAAACCTGCTCTTGAATATCACCTAAACGTTGGCCTGCTAACTGAGCGCTTGTGATCAATGCCGCAACTAACAATACAACAAACGTAGACGTCGCTAATAACCGAGTCTTTAATGAAAATTGATTAATAATGCTGGCTAAACGGGCAACACCGTGAGTTTTAAAAGGGTTAGGAATACGTTTAGCTTTTAAATCAGCATATAGCCGTGCTGCTTCTTCAATCTGATGGCGTTGTGGCTTGATGCGTACTGATAAGTAACCAACAATCTGTTGGTTTTTAGTCACGGGCGTAATATTAGCTTCAACCCAATAAAAATCACCTGATTTTGCCCGATTTTTAACAATAGCACGCCAGGTTTTACCGGCTTGAATGGTTTGCCATAAATCAGTATAAGCCTCCTCTGGCATATCGGGGTGTCGCACAATATTATGCGGTTGACCAATACAGTTCGGCGCAACTATTGCTGAACAAAAAAGGGGTATACTGTAGA
>CAWUNX010000090.1:0-10736 GCA_963923905.1 uncultured Methylocucumis sp. | reverse complement strand
ATCCTCTCTGGTCTCGTGGGCTCGGAGATGTGTATAAGAGACAGCTAATTTACCAACCACAATGCCTCCCGCTAAGTTGGCTAAATACATGGCCTCAGGTAGCGGCATTTTCAACGCAACGGCGGCGGCCATGACAGCGATGACGGTGTCGCCCGCACCAGTGACGTCGAACACATCTTTGGCTTGCGCGGGTAATGATTGGCTGAATTCCGGTTGAATCAGCGTCATGCCGGCTTCACCGCGTGTGAGTAATAAATTGGCAATCTGATGCTGTGCCAATAAAGCACGGCCTTTGCTTAATATCTCGTTTTCATCACTACAAACTCCCACGACGGCTTGGAATTCTGATAAGTTCGGCGTGATGATGTCAGCACCGGAATAAAGTTGGTAGTTTTGTCCTTTGGGGTCGCACAAAACTTTGAGCCCGGCGTGCTTAGCGATACTAATATGTGCCGCAATATTGGCTAATGTACCTTTGCCATAATCAGAAAATACAACGACGCTGTGCTTTGTTGCGTGTTGTTTGAGCTTTTTAATCAGCGCGTCTTGATTGAATTGTAGCGGCGTGTTTTCAAAATCTAAGCGAATGAGCTGCTGATGTTGTGCCATGACGCGTAGCTTACAAATACTGCGTACGTTTTTGTCTTGGACAAAATCGCAAACTACGCCGTGTTCTTCAAGTAGTTCTTGCAAAATCTGTCCTTCTGGGTCGTTGCCAATCACACCTATCAGCGTTACTTGTCCGCCTAAATGCGCGATATTTAACGCGACATTGGCGGCTCCACCAATCCTATCTTCCAACGCTTTAACGCGTACGACGGGGACTGGGGCTTCGGGCGAAATGCGCGAGGCTGTGCCTGACCAATAGCGGTCTAACATGACATCGCCAACGACAAGAATATGGGTTTCGCTGAAATCGATATTGGGTAATTTCATAAGTGTTCCGTGAGTGAATCTTCAATATAACCGCACCACCAGTGGCCGATGAGAATATGCGCTTCTTGAATGCGCGCTGTGACAGTCGAAGGCGCGATAATGGCAAGGTCGGAATGATGTTTTAATTCGCCACCATCACCGCCAGTGAGCGCGATGACAGTCAGACCTTGTGCTTTAGCGGTGGTCGCTGCATTGATAATATTTTGGCTGTGACCTGAGGTTGAAATTGCGCATAACACATCATTAGCACGTCCTAAGGCTTCAATTTGCCTTGAGAAAACACTGCTAAAATCATAGTCATTGCTATGGGCCGTTAAAATTGATGTGTCCGTCGTCAATGCAATAGCGGCTAGGGCTTTTCGGTGTTGTTCATAGCGTACGACGAGTTCGGCGGCGATATGTTGACAATCGGCAGCACTGCCGCCATTGCCGCAAAATAGAATTTTACCGTTTTGCTGTAAACAGGTTGCGATTATTTGGCCGGCGTGGGTGATTTGCTCAGCCTGGGCTTTGAGCTGGTCTATCATCGTCTGATGCTGAGCCAGCGTCGTTAAAAAAGTTCTCAAGAGTACTCCAGAAAGGTTTATGAAGTCGTAGCTTCGTTTTCTTTGAATTGTAACGCATGTAAGCGGGCATAAGCACCGTTTTGCGCAAGTAACTCGTTATGTGTGCCGCGCTCAATGATACGACCTTGTGCCATGACTAAAATTAAGTCGGCGTTTTCTATCGTAGATAAGCGGTGCGCAATTACTAATGTGGTTCGGTTTTTCATAATGGTTTGTAAAGCCGCTTGAATATAGCGTTCAGATTCGGTATCGAGCGCTGATGTGGCTTCATCGAGAATGAGTAACGGCGCATCTTTTAGTAACGCTCGTGCTAAAGCTAGGCGTTGGCGTTGACCACCAGAGAGTTTAACGCCATTTTCGCCGATTAACGTGTCTAAGCCGTGTTCTAATTTATTAATGAATTCTATCGCATAAGCATCGGTCGCGGCTTTGATAATAGCGTCTCGACTTGCGTTAGCTAAGCTGCCATAGGCAATGTTATTGGCTATGGTATCGTTAAATAAAATAACCTGTTGGTTAACTAAGGCGATATGTTGTCTGAGATTAGCCAGTTTATAGTCATTGATTTCTACACCATCTAAGCGAATCTCCCCTTGTTGATGGGGGTAAAAGCGTGAGACTAAGTTGACTAGCGTACTTTTACCACCACCCGATGCGCCGACTAATGCAATCGTTTGTCCAGGTTTAGCGGTGAAACTAATATCGCTTAACGCGTAGTCTTCAGCATTGGGATATTGAAAGCTGAGGTTGTTGAATTCCAAGTGTCCTTGGCAACGTGTTGTTTCATACCGTCCTAAATCCGGTTCGCTGTCGGTATCTAATATTTCAAACAACGATTCTGCTGCTACGATACCGCGTTGTATGTCGCTATTGGCATCGCTAAGCTGGCGAAAGGGCCTAGGCAATAAAAATGCCGCTGTTAAATAGCCGACAAAAGCGCCGACACTGGCTTGTTCCATTAAAAACATCGCCATATACATCAGAAACGCTAAGGCAACGGCGATGATGAATTGCATGGCTTGGTTATGCACCGCGCCGGTGGTGATGAGTTTTAGCGATTGCCTGCGGTTATATAAGCTGCTGTCAATAAAACGCTGATTTTCATAGATTTCACCACCATAACTTCTGACAATACGGTGGCCGTTGACCAGTTCTGATGTGATATGGGTCATATCACCTACCGAGTTTTGAATGCGTTGGCTGAGTAAGCGTAGGCGTTTACTGACATATTGCACTAATAAGGCGATGATAGGTGCAACGATTAAAAACACTAACGATAATTGCCAATTCATGTAAAACAAGTAAATCAGTAGGCCGAGTGCGGTAAAGCCTTCTTGTACCACTTTGCGTACCGCATCGGTGGTGGCTTGTGCGACTTGCCCGACATTATGCGTGATACGCGCAATCATGTGGCCGCTGTTATTGTCGTCAAACAGCGAGGTTGGTAGTTCAGTGTATTTGGCAAAAATCTCACAGCGTAAGTTATGCACGACGCTTAATGACACTTTCGCTAAAAAATAATTGCCTAAGTAATTGCCTATACCACGCACGATAACAAGACCGCTGAATAGTAGTGGTAAATACAGCATTTGCTCGCGTGATTTTGCTTGCAACGAGTCGATGATTTGCTGGATCAGGGATGCGAACATGGGTTGCGTGCTGGAGTACAGCAAGAAGCCAAGCAGGCTGATGATAAAAAATCGAAGATAGGGTTTGACATAAGTCAGTAAGCGCTTATAGATTGCGCCATTGGTTTTAGATGTTGTCTGCATGCTGTTTATGGTACTGTTCCTGCTGAAAATCGTGTTGATACAGTTATTTTATAATCGGAGTAAATATGTTGGCTCACACTTTAATACCTTATCTTAGCGAGCAAGACTATCTTGCCATGGAAATGAGTAGCCAAGAACGCCATGAGTATGTTAGCGGTTGTATTTTTGCCATGACTGGCGCGAGCCGTGCGCATAATCAAATCGGTATTAATTTGGCAAGCTTTTTTCATGCTCATGTTAAGAATACACCCTGCCGCGTGTACATGAGTGATGTCAAATTAAAAATAGCTTCTCGAAGTAGTTATTATTACCCGGATGTCATGCTAGGTTGTAGCCGCTATGAAACCGATGCCTATGCCGTGACCGAGCCGTGTTTGCTAATTGAAATTTTATCTCCGGTGACATCGGTGATTGACGAAAGGGAAAAATTAGTCGCTTACCAAAGCATACCCAGTGTACAAGAATACTGTCTAGTCGCCCAAGATCAATGCAGCGTAAAGAAATACACTCGGCAGCAAAATCAGCACGATTGGTGTCTCGATTATTATGGTAAAGAAAGTGTTGTGCCTTTTGTTTGCGTTGATGTAGCGATTAATATGGCCGATATTTATGCGGGGGTGTTAGATTAATAGCTTCGGTTCTTTTTAATGCGGAAGTGGTTAATGCCAGTAACAATGCAAACCAATGACCTTCGGTATGATCCATAATAGGGCTGTTAAAAATACTGCTAATAACTAAGCTTGCGATGAGTCCTTGAGCCAGGGATTTTTCCAGTTCGGGTAAACGAAATGCCGTTTTAATAAGACTGAACAGAAAAGTTAAATAAATCGTTAACCCTATTAAACCGGTTTCTACAGTGATTCTTAAAAATTCGTTATGTGGGTTTTTAGTAACCGGGTCTATGCCTTTGACTTGATTATAGGCGTCGATAAATCCTCCTGTGCCATAACCAAGCCAAGGTTTTTGCGCAATCAGTTTTAACGAATTACGCCAAAACGTATAACGCAATCCCATAGAGGAATCGGTCTGTGTCGGTATGGGTTGAAAAAACGCTTGGGTGTTAATAATACCTTCGTGCAGACGCTGTGACTTTTCTGAATAACAGTAAAACAAGCTGATAAACATGACCAGTGTCATAACGGTGATGCCACCTTGTTTTAAACTTAATTTTTGATTGACGAATAATAAGATTAAGACCACTAATACAAACTGGCCGGTGCGACCGTTAACAATAAAAAATAGATTATGCCAGCAAAGGATAAATAAGCCACCAAAAACGATTGTTTGGGTTAAATTTGCGCGTGATGTCTTATGTAAGCAATAAAAGGCAAAAAAAGCGATGAGAATACCGTGGGTGATTCGGCTCTTAGGCGAAGGGTCGAGCATTAAGGTTTCGCCGAAGCAACCAAGCGCCATGAGATAAGACAGAAGTAATGTTAGCACTGACGCTGCAACAAATACGCGCCAAGCAAGATGATGAGCTTTTGGACAGGTTAAAAAAGGAATAAAAATTGGGATAAATAATAATTCTATATATTTAGTTAATGTGTAACTAATATCAACAATAGTCGCATGGCTATAGGTTATTGCAAGTAAAAAATAGCCATAGACCAGGGTTGCCCATAGAACTGGAGGATAATTTTTTAATAGGTTTGGTAAATGTTTGTAGTATCCCAACACTAGCCAAACGAGGATGACGACAATTGACAAGATGCTTGAAACAGCCGTTGAAAAATAAATCGAAATCAGCAGTAACTGGATTGACCCAGTAGAGAATCTTAAAATATGGGGCTTCAATTGATTTAGGCTGTTATCTGAGGTCGGCATCAGGGTTAACGGGCAAATTCTTCGCTATAGATTTGGTCTAGCGCCAATTTTAACTCTATGGGTTTAATCGCTTGCATACACGCACAAGCCGATGGGGTGTTGCGACAGGTATTACAATCTTTATCTAGGACAAAAACCTGCGCTTTAGTTCCTATCGGTTGCCAGCGTCCAGGATGAATAGGATGCATAGGCGGGTAAATACCTAAGGCGTGTTTTTGTAGCGCTGCGCCTAGGTGTAATGGTCCTGTGCTACAGGCAATAATGCCATCGCAGGCGGCTAGAAAGGCAATGAATTCAGTTAAATTGAGCTGGCCTGATATATCCGTCACTCGATTGCCGGCATCTTGTAATAATGGTTGCAATGCTGGCTTTTCATTGTCAGTACCGCTAATAAAAATTTGAAACTTATCAGTGTCTAGCATTTTAATTAATTCATAAAAATAGCTTAGATCCCATTCCCTGGCACTGCCGCGTGATTTTGGATGTAAAATTAGTTTGAATTTACTAGGCTCAAGATGTTCACGCCAATGATTAGATAATAGTGGTAGTTGATTCAGTGTTGTTAAATGCGCAATTTCGGCTAAAGACCAGTCTGATTTTATTTGAAAAGGTTTAAGTAAGTTAAGATTGAGTTGCGCTTCGTGTAAAGGCGATTGATTGCGGCTAAGCGCTATTAATTTATTACAAGTAAGCCAATGATAAACTCGGTTGCGTGTGCCAATGCGCCAGTTAATCTTTAGCTCGTGTGCGCGTTTTGCCAGTTCTCGGCGTGGCAAGACATGAATAATACTTTCAGGTAAGTGCCCTTTAAGTAAGATTTTTTTAGTTAAGAAATCATTTTTATCAATGAAAACATCGACAAAAGAACAGGCTTGAACAACAGGGCGTGTGTATTCGTTGCCCATCACGCCGATAATTAGCTCTGGAAAGTGATTTTTTAACACAGCCGCCATAGGCAATGTCAATACCATATCACCGATGCTATCAGTGCGACTGATAATAACGTTTTTAGGAATTTGCATATCCTTAGAGGATTTTAAAAAAGGTTTTTAAACAAAAGAGGTGACGTCTAAATTCGTTCCTTTTCTTAAAGGCAAGGACTTTTTTTTGGTGCTTAAAGAAAAAGCACATTCTTGCCATATTATTGCTGAACGAATAGTCTTCATAACATTGATGGAGCTGAAGATAAGCTTGTTTGGAATCTGGTAAATAATCTGGGCACTTTTGATAAAGTAAGAACACACGTTGTCGGGCATTTTTTACGCGCTGAGATGCTGTTTCGCGCTGTTTGTTTTTTTTGTCAATAGCACCAAAAATATTTTTATCATGACGCCGGTATAGAACGAGTACCTCATTAATGAATTTAATTTTGCTGTTAAACGTCGCCACAAAACCTAGCCAGTAATCGTGTGGCATTAATTCATCAGGGAAAGGTAACGTATCTAAAATCAGTTGTCTTTTAATTAACATGGCATGGCCTGCAACAGAACCACCTAACGCGAACATAATTGGGTCGTCAAAATCGGTTAGCCCCTTAATATCACTCATTTTTCGGCCAAGCGATAATCCGTTTTTATCGATAAACGCTGAGTCGCAATAAACTATCGCATAATCGTTGCTATTTTTTAGCAAGACTTCAATTTTTGTAGGTAGCCAAATATCATCTTGGTCACAGGGGGCCACATAGTCTCCTGTAGCTAATA
This sequence comes from uncultured Methylocucumis sp., assembly GCA_963923905.1. Classification (GTDB taxonomy): domain Bacteria; phylum Pseudomonadota; class Gammaproteobacteria; order Methylococcales; family Methylomonadaceae; genus Methylovulum. The sequence goes on along the minus strand of CAWUNX010000090.1, from coordinate 3,932 downwards.
AAAATCCTTTTTCAAAGTTTTTTTGATAGCCCAAATTCGATTCGTTTTTGAATAGCTTAATCTGTGGATACTTCTCTGCATAATCGTCAAGAATCGTCCTTGTATTATCCGAAGAACAATCATCAACAATAATGATTTCTAAGTTTGGATAACTTTGGAGTAGTACGCTATCGAGTTGCTCTCGGATAAAGCGTTCGCCATTGTAAGTGGCTATGACAACAGATACTAAAGGAAGGTTTAATTTGTCTATCATTTTGATTAATTATGGCGCTAAGTGATACTTAGCAGCGGTAAAGTGCTTTTTGCCTGTATCAATGGCATCCATCGCTTTTAGGCTGGCATTAACTCTGAGCAATATGTCGTTATGGTAGGACTAAAGTTCCGATAAGCCGGTAATTTCTTTAATTGTATTTACGTCAAAGCCTTTTTCTAACATGCTTTGAGCGATGGCTAGTTTACCTTTTTTTATGCCTTCATCGATGCCTTTTTCAATACCTTGTTTAAGGCCTTGTTCTATAACTTTCTCTAATCCTTGCAGCCAAACAAAGGCTTTAAAAATATCGGGTTGAGAAAAGGCTTTTTTAAAAATTACGCCATAATGCAATGAAGCAACTTGTATCATGATTTTTCCATTTTAATTTACGTGCAATTTCACTTAAATATCATCATCAGATAAACCAGTCATCTCTTTAATAGTATTTAAATCAAAGTCTTTGGCTAGCATAGCCTGGACGATTGCCTGTTTGCCTTCTTTAATGCCTTGTTCCTTGCCGTGTTGTACGCCTTCTAGCCAACTTTCCATTGCTTCTTTACGTGCTAATTCCGCGCGATTGTATTCTTCTATCATATCAGCTCGTTCTTTAGGCGTTATTAAGTCTTTGGTAATCATTGTAATGACTTTTTTAATCGCGGCTTGACGATAACGGGTTTCATCGACTTGCTCGTCTAAGGTGTCGTCGATAGCTTGTAGCCATTCGCGGTAAGCTTTAGGGGTTTGTTCATTGACATATTTGGGGCATAAATAAATGATTTTATGCTCTATTTCGTTAATGCCCTGACCGTTTGCATCTTTAGGGTCAAAGTCTATGGTTAATACATCTTTTTTGTGTCTATCGCCTGAGGTTAGTACGACGATTGTGAACACGCGAGTGTCAGGGCGATAACTTTTAGAGCTGTCGATTAAATCTAATAACGCAGCGCAATGATAATGTAAAAATCTGTCATAATGGTCTTCATAGCGCGCGTGTTGAATATCGACGATGATACGGTTTTTAACGTCTTCGGCAAATAGGTCGAAACGCAAATCGACTTTACCAATTAGAGGATCAAATGATTTTTCAGTTTCAACCCGCTCTATTTCTAAATCTATACCTAAAATAGCTTTAACAAAGGCTTTAAAAATATCGGGTTGAGAAAAGGCCTTTTTAAAAATTACGCCATAACGCAATGAAGCAACTTGTATCATGATTTTTCTGCGCTAATAGGTTGTGGGTTTCGCATTATCATTTCTGGTTATGATAACATTGAGAGGCGACGCGTTGACCTAGTATAGATTGTTTAACAATGACGTTCAATTTCGTATTCATATAGCGCCTACACATCCTACCGACAATTTATTCTCTATGATTTTTACCGATAAACATATTTTGCTAGGTCTATGTGGAGGAATTGCGGCTTATAAAATCTGTGAGTTAGTTCGGCTATTGCGCAAACAAGGTGCAGACGTTCGGGTGGTGATGACATCTGCGGCAACTCAATTTATTACCCCGTTAACGTTACAGGCGTTGTCAGGTCATCCTGTGCTGAGCGAGCTATTAGATTCAGAAACTGAAGCCGCAATGGATCATATTAGCTTAGCTCGCTGGGCGGATATTGTTTTGATTGCACCAGCAACGGCTAATTTTATTGCTAAACTTAGTGTAGGCTTAGCTGATGACCTATTATCAACCCTCTGTTTAGCGGCTGAATGTCCTGTTTTCATTGCTCCAGCGATGAATCAAGCGATGTGGCGTAAACCCGTGCTGCAAGAAAACGTGGCACGCTTAACTCGTTATGGCATAAAAATATTAGGGCCTGATAGTGGCGAGCAAGCATGTGGTGAGGTAGGGCAAGGGCGATTATTAGAGCCAGAGGTTTTGTTTGATTCTATAGCGGCGTTTTTTAAATCTACACCAATAGACGCGCTAAGCTTAGCGGGATTACGTTTTTTAATTAGCGCAGGGCCTACACGAGAACCTTTAGACCCCGTTCGTTTTATCAGTAATAGAAGTTCTGGCAAGATGGGCTTTGCCTTAGCAATAGCTGCTGCTGGTTTAGGTGCTGAAGTGACGTTAGTGACAGGGCCTGTGTCGTTAAGCGTTCCATCAAATATGCGAGTTATCCATGTTGAGACGGCTCAGCAAATGTATGATGTGGTTATCGCAGAAGCTACCAGCCATCAGATATATATAGGTGCAGCCGCTGTGGCAGATTACACGCCCGTAGCAGTAGCGCCGCGTAAGATTAAAAAGCAAGCTGAATCTTCAAGTATTATTTTACAAAAAACAAAGGATATTTTAGCGGCTGTTGCCGCATTAACGGAGCATCGCCCATTTACCGTTGGCTTTGCTGCTGAAACTCACGAGCTTGAGCGGTATGCGCAAGCTAAACTTATAGAGAAAAATGCCGATATGATTGCTGCAAATCATGTCGGGGATGGGGTAGGCGGTTTTGATAGTGAATACAATGCGTTAACTGTATTTTGGCGCGATAAAGCGAGGCTATGTAAAACCCATTTCAGTATGGCCGATAAGCTTGACATCGCAAAGCAGCTTATAGAATTGATTTATCAACAATGGCAAGACAATAAGAATGAATGTTCAACTTAAAATACTCGATACACGTTTAGGCACTAGCATTCCATTACCAACTTATGCGACGTTAGGTGCGGCTGGTTTGGATTTAAGAGCGTGTTTGAATCAAGAACTGACCCTTAATCCAGGTGAAACACAGTTAATTCCTACAGGCATTGCCATACATATCGATTCAGAGTATGCCGGTTTGATTTTGCCTCGTTCTGGGTTAGGTCATAATCACGGTATTGTGTTAGGTAACTTGGTTGGTTTAATAGACTCGGATTACCAAGGCCAATTATTGGTTTCATGTTGGAATCGTAGCCAGCAGCCATTCACTATTCATGTCGGTGACCGTATTGCGCAGCTTGTATTTGTACCTATTGTTCAAGCCCAATTTACGCTGGTTGATGAATTTTCAGCTAGTGAAAGGGGCGAACAAGGTTTTGGTCACACGGGGCGGCATTAATTTAAATCAGTGAGGTAAAACATGGCACGGGTGTTTTCTTGGTTATCGGTGATTGCGCTGTTAATGGTATTTGGCGCAGGCGTGGGCGTTTATTGGTTGACAGATGTTGAAATTGCAAAGGCAAAACATGATGCTGCATCGGCACAAGCAAAAAGTGCTGCAATGGCATTGTCTGCGCAAGTTAATTTGTTAAATACTATCTTAGATAAAATGGCGGCAGACCCTGAAGTATTGGCGGCGATTACGTTAGCTAAACCTGAGATTTTAGCCGTAGTGGCGGAAAAATTAGAAAAACATGTGCCTAATGTTCTGAAAGTCAGAATTTTACTACCCGGTGTAAATGAAATTGATGAAAAATCAACTCCTCGTATGGGATTTGCTGACTTAGACTTAGTGAGAGAAACATTAGCTAAAAATCAGTCTCCAGGCATACAAGGCGATAAAGGTCAAGATCGCCACCTTGCGATAGCGAGACGGATTATGCTTAATAACCAGCCGTCGGGTGTTATTTTAGCCAGTTTAGATGAGGCGTTAGTGCTTAAAACCCTGAAAGCGATTTCAGTAACTGATGTGTATTTGGAGTTGCGCCAGGCTAACCTTGTGGTTGGTGCGTTAGGCAATAAACCCATTTC
>CAWUNX010000089.1:0-10772 GCA_963923905.1 uncultured Methylocucumis sp. | reverse complement strand
GATGTGTATAAGAGACAGACATGGGGTTGGGCAAAACCTTGCAAGCGATTAGCGCGGCCACGTGGTTGGCCGATAATGAAGGTGTCGCTAAAGTTTTAGTTGTTACTCCGGCGTCGTTAAAACAGCAATGGGCGCGCGAAATTGAAAAATTTACCAATAAAACCGTGCAAATCGTGCAAGGCGGTGCCGACGAGCGTGGCGTACATTACCGCAAAGATGCGTTATTTTTCATCGTCAATTATGAGTTAGTCCCGCGTGACTTAAGTGTCATCAGTCAGCAGTTAAAACCCGATTTAGTGATTTTAGATGAAGCGCAGCGGATTAAAAATTGGCGCACCAAACTCGCATCTACGGTAAAACTGATTCCGTCGCGTTATGTGTTCGTATTATCGGGTACGCCGCTGGAAAACCGAATCGAAGATTTATACAGTTTATTGCAACTCGTCGATGCGCGCGTGTTAGGTCCGTTATGGCGGTGTTTATTGGATTTTCATATCACCGATGAGCGCGGCAAAGTCATTGGCTATAGAAATTTATCTGAGCTGCGCCGCCGCATCGCACCGGTGTTATTGCGGCGTAACCGTTCACTGGTCAGCGATCAATTGCCTGACCGTACTGAAGTCGTGTTGGACATTCCGCTCAATAATAAGCAACAAGAATTACACAGCTCGGCGATGTCAGCGGCCGGGCGTATCGCGCAAATTGCTAAAACCAGGCCGTTAACGCCTAACGAGCAAAACCGCTTCATGGCCGCATTGCAGCAAGCGCGTATGGCATGTAATGCAGCCGGGTTAGTCGATAAAGAAACTCAAGGCTCGCCGAAATTGGATGAATTAGCTCGCTTGTTGGAAGATGTTTGTTTATTCGGCAGTCAAAAAGCTGTTGTGTTTTCGCAATGGGCGTTGATGACTGAAATGGTCGAAATGGTCGTGCGCGGTCTAGGGTTAGGCTGTGTGCGTTTACACGGCGGCGTGCCTAGTGCGAAACGCGGCGAGCTTATCGATAAATTTCAGCAAAATGCTTCCATACAAGTGTTTATTTCCACCGATGCTGGCGGTGTCGGTTTAAACCTGCAAAATGCTACGGTGTTAATCAATTTAGATATGCCGTGGAATCCGGCTGTGTTGGATCAACGCATTGCGCGCGTACACCGGTTAGGGCAAAAACATAAAGTGCAAATCTTCGTGTTAATAGCCGAAGATTCGTATGAGCAGCAAGTCGCGCAATTAGTCAAAGGCAAACGCGATTTATTTGATAACGTAATAAATCCTGATGCTAGCGAGGATGTCGTCGGCGTCTCGAAAAAAATGCTGGATGCGCTAATTGAAGATTTGACCAAACATCAAGCTCATCCTGAGGCCACGCAAACCGATTTGCTGACCATGGCTACAGAAACTATAGCGATTGAAACGCAAGAATCGGAACCCGTTATTGAAAGCGTCGCTGTTGCTCATCCTGCTAAACCTGATGAAGTCGAGGATAGCCGCTTAAAACACGTCATCGAAACGGTACAAACCCGGTTTGCGCATCGGATAGAGCGTATCTTAGCGCGGCAAAGCGGTTTATTAGTGGTCGTTGAGCAATGGGCCGAAACCGATGAGCAAAGCGCAGAGGAATTATCGCATCCGGATATTCAAGTCGCTGTGATTGATGCGCGTAGTTTACGCAGCTTGCAGCGTTTAGGGGCCGCGTCTCCGTTAGCGGATACGCAAGTGTTGGTTGAAACTCGTGTCACCGAACCTGCTAAAGATAAGGTTTTGCATCAACTTGCGCACGATAAACTACATGCCGCCGAAGTGTTATTAGCGCAACACTGTTATACCGGCGTCATGGATTTGCTGGCGGCGGCGTTATTATGCAAAGCCGCTGCAGTTTGCGGTGCCAGTCAAGCGCCGTCTGTTGATAACGCGGCTGTTTGGTTATTCAGCGACTGCGTTCCTAAGCAATTATTATCATTAGATCATGCTAACCGGATATTGAAAGTCATTGCGCTTAGTCATAGTGTTAATATGCCGGAAGCGTTATTGCTACAAAACGTCGATGATACGCGCTGGTTATTTGAAGCGCTGGCGTAATGGTTTACGGCTATCTCGAATCAACTTGTTTGCAAGGAGAAAAATCATGTTAAAAACCATAGAGGTTGAGATTGATAGTAACGGAATTATTCAACCGGTACATCCATGTGAAAAATTGCCAGCTGGACGTGGGTTGCTGACATTGTTAGAGCCAGTTAATTATGAAACAGCATTATTGTCTCAACCGGCCTTGGCGGAAGATTGGTTAAAACCGGAAGAGGAGGAGGCATGGGCTCATTTGCAGCCGGTCAAGTAGTTGTATTGCCGTTTCCGTTCTCGAACTTGGAGCAAAATAAATATCGTCCGGGGTTGTTATTAGCCGATGTTCAGCGTGGTGATTGGCTTGTCTGCCAGATTACCAGTCAGGCATATACAGATAATCGAGCAATTGAAATCGTCGGCGATGATTTTATTGTGGGTAGTTTGCAAAAAATAAGTTATGCGCGGGCTGGGAAATTATTTACTGCCCATGAAACTTTATTTGTCGATAGTGTGGGGCGACTACACGCAAAAAAGCTAGCTGAAGTTAAACAAGCGGTTATTCAATTATTGCAAGGATACCATTAAGAATTGAATAGGCGTTGGAAAGGTACGCTTTGTACGCCCCGGTATCTCAGGAATGCATACGAAATAAGCTGGGTAACAAGGTGCGGATAAATCCGCACCTCTTAAGTACTACTCTTCTAATTCATCGCGTAGCGTTTCAAACACCGCATAAAGCAAGTCATCGGCGTCGCTTTGGGCATCGTCGCGGGTATTGAATTGTTCGGATGGGTTGGCTAATTCGGCGCTGACGGCGGTTTCACCGCCATCTTGGCTTAATTTCAGCAGATAAACATCGCCGTCTTCGTCGCTGCTAAACATGGAGAATAGGCTTTTGGGTTGATATAACACATAGAACAGGCTGTGTTCTCGGCTATGGTCGGTGACTTTCATTTCACGCTGTTTTAATGCTAAGCCTACGGTTAACCAGGCATTTTCTAGCGGTTGCTTGATTTTTATCCGCATCGGCGTGGTGTCGGTTAAATAGACATCCTTGCCTAAGCCTTTGCGGTAACGTTTTTTGGGAATCACCGCATCGTCGCAGCATTCGGCATCTCCGACGACTTTATTTCTGGGCAGAATCGGTGGTTTTTCTAACAGTTCGTTATTTTTATAGCGCGGGTCATCCGTGCTACAGGCAGCTAGTGTGGTGACTAGCGCTAAAGCGAATAATTTCTGCATGGTGTTGGATAAAGATAGGTTATTCACAGGCAAAGCGTCTATGTTGTAACGCGGGGAAGCTCTCGCGTACTTTTTGTAAGTGTTCGGCATCTATATCGGCACAGACAAAGCCGCTACCGGTTTTGTAGCAGTCTAAGATAACGCCCCATGGATCGATAATCATGCTATGACCATAGGTTCGACGGCCATTCAGGTGAAAGCCGCCTTGGTTGGGGGCGATGATATAGCATAAATTTTCTACGGCTCTAGCTCGCAACAGTAATTCCCAATGCGCGGCGCCGGTTTTGGCGGTAAACGCAGATGGTACAACGATGACATCTACGCCTTGTTTACTCATATTACGAAAAAACTCTGGGAAGCGTAAGTCGTAACAGACCGCTATGCCTAGCTTACCAAATGGCGTTGTTAACACTAAGCTGTCGCTGCCAGCTTCTATGGTGTCAGATTCGCGATACACTTCGTCGGTGCCGGGTACGGCGACATCAAATAAGTGAATTTTGTCGTAACGGCCTACGCGTTCGCCTTGGTCGTTGTAGACTAGGCAGGCGGCTCTGACTTTATTCGGTTGTTCTGCGGCAATAGGGATGGTGCCACCAACTACCCAGAGGTTGTATTTTTTTGCGACATTGGCTAAGAAGTCTTGAATTAACCCAGAACCGTCTTTTTCTCTGACTTTGACTTTGTCTAATTCGTGATCGCCCATGAGCGCGAAATTTTCCGGCAATGCGATGAGTTTTGCGCCTGCTTTGGCCGCTTCTTCGATTAAATGCTCGGCGGCAATTAGATTGGAACGAATATTCGGGCTAGAGGCTAGTTGTATGGCTGCACATTTAGTCATGGTTGACTCCTTGATTATTATTGTTGTATCCACGGAAATGTTTTTAATCCCGTCCAGGTTTTTTGTAATAAGCCATCGTTTTCATGAACGGGAATGACATGTAGTTGATTCCAAGGCCCTTGGATTTTATATTCAGAGCCTAGTAAAAAGCCTTCGGTATTTTCGCCAGTTAAGCCGAACGCTACGATACCGGTGACTTTATCCACAATTGTACCAGCAATAGGTAGCGCATCTGCGCCTTTGGGTGCGATTTTAGCGGTTAGCTCTACGGTTTTGCTACGCAAGTCGGCATGGCCCAGCAGATTTATTTTAGCGGGAATAGCATCGACGATTAAATCGTTGATATAGGCTTGGCCTGAGCTTAACGTTAAATGTCCTTTAATTGAATTAAAGCTCAAGCCTTGTTCGTAAATATCGCGAAAATCTAGCTGCATACGTTTTTGCCATTGCGCCATGGCTAACACGCCTAAGATACGGCCAAAGCCTGGTTCTATACTTAAGATGCGACCATCATCAAATTCAATGCCAATGTCGCCTTGTGCTTGTGCTATGGCGAAGTCGGTAGGCGAGCCTGGCCAGTTCAGTTTAACTGTAGCCTGTAAACCGGTTTCCACTAAGTCGTTGGGTACGCCTAATTGGGTGAGTAACGAACCGGCGTTGTGTAGAGTTATATCGCCTTTGAGTTGAGTTTGGGTTGTCTGGTTTTGCGTTAGCCAGTCGGCTTTTAGCGCAAGCTGTGCCGCGACGCTGTTAAGTGTTAGGTCTTTAAAGCGAATGCCGTTATCAATGTATTCGGTGTCTAGCGCTAACATACCTAAATCCACGCCTTGCCATAAAGTTTTGCTGCTAGTCAGCTTGAATAAAGGCAGGTCTTTAGGGTTAGCATCCGTTGTTGGGGTTAAGACTATCGCGTTAGTCGTTTTGGACTCAATGGCGTGCGGTGCGGATAAATTCAGTTCTTTTAACGTAAAGCTAATGGCTTTGGTGTTGAGCTTTTGTGGAACGCTGATTTGACCTTTTGCGAGTGCGCTGGTTATTTCGCCTTGCCAATGGTTTTGTTTAAACTGTAAATCAATACGGAAGTCGTCTAGGGCCGTGCTAGCGAAGCGAGCGTGTGGGCTGTATAGGCTAAGCTGAGTTAATAGTTGCTCGTCACTGTCGCCACCCGCAAAACCTAGCCATTCTTGTAAATCTAATTTAGGCAGCATAATGTCTAATTTAACGCCCGTTTCAGCCGGTTTAAGCGTTAGCTCATCGCCAATGCGGATATGGCCAGCGGTGATTGCTCTATTGTCAGTATTAACGCGTAAATAAGCGGCGAGTTGCTTGGCATAGTCAATCTGTATGGGCAGTTGGTTTGCTTGGTCTAAGTTAAATACAAGATGCAGATTTTTGGGCGTTAAGTAATCTTTTTTTAACACACCGGGTAGTTTAAGGTTAAGGCCGGTTAAGTCGCTGTCTATGAGTAATTCATAACGATTATCAGCCGTTAGACTTGAGCTTGTTGCTTGGCTTAAGCGGTCATCGGGCAGGTTTAAGCGTAATTGGTAATTAAAATGGCCTTGGGCAAAACGGTCAAACGGTAGTCTGAAATGTTTATCAATGGCCGCGATGTCGGCTGCACCGGTTGCATTAATGACGGTACTATGGGCTTTATTATCAATTGTGACATTAGCCGGCTTGTCAAACACGACGGCTTTAAGGTTGTCGCTATAAATGCCTTGTTCGTTAAATTTTAATTGGCCAATAATGCGTTGAATCGGCAGTTGTATGCTTTTAATCCATAAGCGATTGTTATTAAATTGCGCGCTGCCTAATACGGTGGGGTCTTTTTCTGACAACATCGGCACATTAAGCGCTAAATCTACCACGGTATCGCCTTCAGGCTCTATGGCCTTGATTAACCCGCCGACATAGTCGTTTAAAGGCGAATGTTGTAAAAAGTTTAAGCTGTTAGCCACCGAGCCATTGACTTGTCCGGTAATGGCGAGGTCTTTACCTCGACCGACGGCTTCATTAATCACGACGGTGTTACTGGCCGTTAAGCCTAAGCTATGGCCATGGCTGGCATGGATTTCCATGCGGCGTTGCGTGAAATTTAATTCGCCATTGACTTCGGTGAGTTGCGGCCAATCTGGCGCGTAAATAAGCGTTAAATTTTCAATCTTAAGATGGGCTTGAAATACTCCGCCATCACCGACCATTTCGCTGCTAATGACTTGTGCATTTGCGTCTTGCTCGGGTGTTAAGTCAGGTTGTAACACGTTGTTTATCTGTGTTGCCGGTTCGTGGCCTAAGTCAATGGTTTTGTTCAGTGGGCCGTAATATGACAGACGGCCGTGGCTAATTTGACCGGAGACAAAGGCCCGATCTAGCCAGGCGACATCTTCGCTATCCATGTCTAGGGCAGGGTAGTAATGACGTAATTGGCTAACATCATCAGCACTTAACTCGGTGAGCCAATCAGTAAATATAGCCGCTTGTGGGTCATCAGGAATTTGCAGTTGAAATCGAGTTGAGGTGGTAAGGCCCGGTAAGTCGAGCTGTATAGCCGCGCCGTTTAACGCTAAGCCGTCTGCTTGCCGCTGCCAGTTTAGCGTGGCGTTAAGCTGGGTTAAGGTCAACGGTTCGCGCAAATGCTTAGGACTGGTGATGACGGAGTATTTGCCGTTTAACGTGAGCTGGCCTTGGTGTTGATTACCGTTAATCTCGCCGCTAATCGTTTGCACACTAAAGTCTGGGTGGTTAATGCCTAACTGGTTAAATTTGCCTTTTACCGTATAACGTTGTTGATTAGGGTCAATGTAAAAGCCTAGGTTGTTAAGTTGGCCTTGTAGTTGGCTTTGCTTAAGCGCATTTAACTCAGGCGCTAATGTGGCTAGGTCGAGAGGTTGTATGAGCTGAGTTAATGCGGCTAAATCAATCTGTTTTATCTGACCTGAGATGATGGGTTTAGCTTGAATATCGGGGTTTTGTACGGTTACGCTAAAGCTTATCGGTTTAAGCGGGTGTTGAGTATGGTTGGGTGTGATGGCTAGCTGATTGACGGTTAATTGCCAGGCAGGAGCAGGTAGGTTTTTCAGTTGTTGCCATTGGCTAGTGACGTAGATGCGATTTAAATTAAGTGGCTGGTTGTTACCTTGTTGTAATGCAATGTCTTGTAGCCGGCTTATGACGGCGATTTGTTGTAAATGAGCTTCACTTAAGCGTCCCCAAAGTTGTATATCCGCTAAGCCTTTGTTTAACGCTAATGAGGCGGGCAGTTGCTCTTTTAGCCACTGTGCCAGATTAAGCGCCTTGGCGTCTAAATAAATTAGGCCGGATAGTTCATTGGCAGCAAAAGGATTGCCGGTGAGTTGCGCACTAATCCGTAGCGCATTGCCATACGATGGGTTTAGAGTCGTTTGTATGTCTAAATGATGTTGATTGTTGTCGTTGCTGAGTAATAAATCGGCATGGTTTAAGCTGAGTACATGGCTTGCTTTGCTTGTTTCTATAAAAGCAATTTCGCTATCACTGACGCTAAAGCGGCCTATGTTAAATAACCAGTTAGGATTGCCTTCGCTAGCAGGTAAGCCATGCACATGAATACTGCCATCGGCTGAGCGCTCTAAGGTGAGTTTAATGCCTTTTATGGTTAAACCTAGGGCTGGCATTAAGGCTTGGCTGCGTACTAGCGCGAATAAATCGACACTAATATGAACATCATCGAGTTTTATCGCCGTAGTCGTTGTGTGCGCATCGGTTAAGCTAATGTTATCGATAAGAATTTCTGGAGTAAGCCCGCGAAAGCCTGTTTTTATTTGCTTGATAGTGACAGGCGCACCTAAGGTTTGACTCGCAAATTCAGTCAGTTCGGCTTGATAATGCGGCACAGCCGATACGATTAAGCGGGCTACGCTTAAGCCTAATGCGGCTAGAACCAGCGTGATAAAGAGTAATAGGCGAGTAGCACGGTGTAAGTGGGCAATCATTGTTCAATGCGAAAGCCTGGCCGTTTATAACAACACCACATCGTATTGTTCTTGATTGTATTGAGCTTCGGCGCGGAATTTGATTTGCACGCCTAAAAACGTTTCTAATTCCGCTAACATGTTAGCTTCTTCATCTAATAACATTTCAACCACGCTGTTTGACGCTAATACCATTAAAGTTTTAACTTTGTATAAGCGTACTGATCGGATGATTTCGCGGAAGATTTCTAAGCAAACGGTTTCTGCGGTTTTTAATACCCCACGTCCACCACAGGCGCTGCATGGCTCGCATAAGATATGCTCTAAGCTTTCCCGGGTGCGTTTACGCGTCATTTCCACTAGGCCTAATACCGATACTTCAGTGATTTTGGTTTTTGCCCGGTCTTTTTCTAAATGCCGTTCTAACGCTTGTAGCACTTGCCGTCTGTGCTCTTCGCTTTTCATATCGATAAAATCAATAATGATGATACCGCCTAAATTGCGCAATCTTAATTGTCGGGCAATGGTTTGTGCGGCTTCTAAATTGGTTTTAAAAATGGTCTCTTCTAAGTTTCTGCCGCCGACATAGCCGCCGGTATTGACGTCTACCGTGGTCATCGCTTCGGTTTGGTCAAACACTAAATGCCCGCCAGATTTAAGCTTAACTTTTCGTTCTAAGGCTTTTTTGAGTTCATCTTCGACGCTGTAAATATCAAATACCGGACATTCGCCGCTGTAATGCTCAATCATCGGCACGATTTCAGGGACAAATATTTCGGCAAATTCAATCAGTCGATGGTAGGTTTCCCTAGAATCTACGCGGACGCGTTCTAAGCCTTCTTTGTATAAATCTCTTAATGTGCGAATACTCAGCGGTAAATCTTTATGAATAAATTCTTTAGGCTTAGCGCTGGCAATTTTTTCTGAGATGGATTCCCAGAGTTTTAATAGAAAAGTCATGTCGGCGATTAAGACCGCTTCATCGACACATTCCGCAGCAGTTCGGGCGATAAAACCTCCGCATTGTTGCTCTTTACGGAATTGTTCAACGCATTGTCGCAAGCGTATGCGTTCGGCATCGCATTCTATGCGCTGGGATACACCAGCTGTACTGGCATAAGGCATGTAGACTTGATAACGCGAGGGTATTGCGATTTCGGTCGTGAGGCGCGCGCCTTTCGTGCCTAGGGGGTCTTTGACGACTTGTACGACAATCGCTTGGCCTTCATGAAAATAATGTTCAATATTTTCTGAGCCTTTTTTTTCTAAGTCGCGGCTGCATATATCCGATAAATGCAAAAATGCCGCTCTATCTAAACCTATATCGACAAAAGCGGCTTGCATACCCGGCAGTACGCGACACACTTCGCCTTTATAAATGTTGCCGACTAAACCGCGCTCGCGTGTGCGCTCTATGATGAGTTCTTGTAGCACGCCGTTTTCTATGACGGCCACACGCGTTTCGGGTGGAGTGACATTAATCAGGATTTCTTCGCTCATACTGTGGGATATATGCCGTGCAACGCTAATAATTGACTGGTTTCGTATAATGGTAGGCCGACAATACCGGAAAAACTGCCGTTAATGTGGCTAACAAAGACACCGCCTTTACCTTGTATCGCATAAGCACCGGCTTTGTCTAGGGGTTCGCCGCTTTGCCAATAGGCGTCGATTTCTGCGTCGCTCAGTGATTTAAAGGTAACCTCTGAGGTGCTAACGACTAAATCGTGTTTGTGGCTGCGTAGGGAAACGGCGGTATAAACACAATGGGTTAGGCCAGATAAGCTGCGTAGCATTCTTATCGCATCGTGTTTATCGGTGGGTTTGCCTAAAATTTGCTGGTTGACGACAACACTAGTGTCTGCGGCTAATATAGCGGTGTGTTCAGGAAAGTGTAAAGCACAGGCAGCCGATTTTTGCTCCGCCATACGTTTGACATAGCTAAGTGGGTCTTCGTTAGCATAAGGGGTTTCATCGATGGCGGTCGGATGGACGTGGTAACGAATTGCGATTTGGTTGAGTAGTTCTTGGCGTCTTGGTGACGCTGAGGCAAGAATAAGAGTGGTAGCCATTAGCGGTGATAAGGATGGTTGTTTAACAAGCTCCACGCGCGGTAAATCTGCTCAGCGATGATGATTCGCACCAGTGGATGAGGGAAGGTCAGAGGCGATAAACTCCAACTTTCCTGAGCTTTGGCTTTAACGTTATCTGATAAGCCATCAGCACCGCCAACTAATAACGCAATGTTTTTGCCTAATAATTGCCAACGTTTTATCGCATTAGACAGTTGCGGGGTGGTCCATGGTTGACCAGGTAAATCTAACGTGACGATATGGTTATTTTGGCTAGCGGATAGCATACGTTCGCCCTCATCATGAATGATTTTGGCAATATCGCTGTTCTTGCTGCGCTTACCTGGGCTGAGTTCCGTGAGCTGTAATTGGCATTCGCGTGGCAAGCGCTTAGCATATTCATCGTAGCCTTGTTGTACCCAGCTAGGCATACGGTTGCCGATAGTGATTAAATGTATTTGCATGGCAGGCAGGATACAGACAACCGTTGTTGGATGCAACGATTAAGCGGTTGTCGTTCATCAAATTTCCTTGCGGGTCTGAAATCTCCTACTTTCATCTATACAGCCTCGAACTGTTCGCTATTACGGCTTGAATGGATTAACAATGG
>CAWUNX010000088.1:0-10789 GCA_963923905.1 uncultured Methylocucumis sp. | reverse complement strand
GGAGATGTGTATAAGAGACAGCTAATAGACAATTCAGCATTTTAACAAGCATAAACGCTCTAATCTAATCGCTTGATGCAAACCGAGCAGCCGAAGGTATGCGTTGTACTTGAAAATAAAACAAAATGCCAGAGTAGCGTCTCACAGAGTTAAAGCCATGATGACAACAAAGCTTCACAATGAAACAACCGGATTGCTTAGCCAATTGATGCGTTTTTGGATTGCCGAGAGCCAGGGCGTGTTGGCGTTTCCTTAGCCATATTCTATTGGTTTGTTCAAACTAAAAATCCACAGAAAACGTCACATACGTCGATATACCTTGCGCCGGTGCGACTCGCCCGCCTAGATAACCGTAGCTTTGATAATAAAACTCATCGCTAAGATTTTTAATCGTCGCGGCTAATTTGTAACGCTGATATTGATAGCCTACGCTTGCATCTAAGGTGTAATAGCTTTCGCTTTGGTATAGGTTACGGTTAGACAGATAGACTTCAGATTGCCAATAAATACCTGCGCCTGCGCTAAAACCTTTTAGCATAGGTTGGCTAAACTCATAATTTGCCCAAACACGCATACTGTGCTCAGGAATACCCATGAGCCGGTTGCCTTTGGTAATGCCTGATGTTAAATCATTGCTAAATTCAGCTATCGTATAGGCATAATTGCCAAGGATTTGTAAGTTCGGCAACGGTTTATAGACTAAATCGACATCAAAGCCTTTCGATTGTTGTTGTCCACCGGGTTTGGAGCTAAACGAATTTTCGTTAACAGGGACGGCGACATTACTCCGATCTATTTGATACAGTGCGATTTGGCCGCTTAATTGTTTGGCGACATCGAATTTAATCCCCGCCTCTAAACTTTCTGACAGCGCAGGCTCTGGATTACCAGAAAATCGGGTAAACGGTTGTCCACGCATACCCTCACTATAATTCGCAAACAGTGAAAATTCTGAAGTAATGTCGTAGACCGCACCGGCTCTAGGCAAAATGCGTATTGCCGAGGTCGTGCCGTTATAGGCTACTTGTGATACATCGTTGTAATTGACTTCAACCACGCCGGCTCTAACACTAAACAGCAAATGCAAGCGTTGGTATAACGTGCTTTGTAACTGCGCATAGCCGCCGTAAGTCGTGTTGGTGACGAATAATTTATTTTCCGAGTCGGCTATTGAATAAGGCGGAAACGTGGGTTGGGGATTCGACAAATCGATCCGTCCTACGCCCACTACATTGCTAAAACCTTGATCGGCAAATTCGCTGAAATCGGCACCGAGTAGGAATTTATTTTGGCTAGGCCCATAGTCGAATTGCGCTAACAAATTGCCGAGTAGACTATGCTCGGTCTGTTGTTGAAAAAGCTCGGTATTGGCTAGCCCCCAAGACGAGTTGGGAACAAGCGGTTCATCAGCGGTGTAACTAATCACCTTATCAGATTTTCCGACTAAGGTTTGCGTGAGTTCATCAAATTCTGATTCGGAATAACGGGCTTTTAGGTTGGCTGACCAGGTGTTATTAAACCAATGGTCGAAACTAAACCAAACGCCATAAAAGTCTGAGTGACTATCGGGTATATCGTTAGGTCCCACAAACATATATGGATTGGGTATATCAAACTTACCGGTGACCGTGCCGGTAGCAGGCAAACCTTGATACTCTTGCTGCCGCCATTTAGCAATGCGGCTTTGTATGGTAAAGCTATTTTTATTATTGTCGGTGAAGGTAATCGATGGGTTTAAGTTATAACGCTCGGTGTCGATTTCATTAATAAAACTACCGGCATTGGTATATTCGCCGGTAAAACGTGTTAATACCTTGTCATTAATCGGTTGGTTAATATCGATAAACGGTTGATAAAAATCATAACTACCTATTTTTGTTCCTATTTGCCCAAACGCTGTGGGTTTAGGCTGTTTGGATACTAAATTGACGACGCCGCCAACGGGCGCGCCCGAACCGCCGCTGTATAACACGGCATTAGAGCCTTTTAATACTTCTACCCGCTCTAAGTTATTAGTACTCTCTCGGTCTCCCTGGTTGTAATATTGAGTAAAACCATCGAGTAATTGTTCGGCAGCAAAACCACGAATTCGTGTTGCTTCCGCCGAGGGCGTAAACAGCACATTATTCGGAATAACGCCCGATACGTTACGCAAAGTCTCGCTAACGGTGACATTTTGTTGGTCGTTAATCACGCGCCGGGTAATGATTTGTACCGATTGTGGAATTTCTTTTATCGGTGTATCGGTTCGCGTCGCGCCGGTGGAATATTTTGCGTTATACAATTTATTATCATCGGTTTCTTCGGTATCCGCCGTCACCGTAACGGTGTCCAACTCAGTGACTGCTTCAACAGCCACTTCCTCAGTATCAGCGCTCACGCTATATGCATGAGCGCATACCAGCACGCCTAAACTTAGGCGGATTAAACATGATAGTTTCGACATAGTTAAACGAAGTTCACCGTAACATTTAACCCGACGAGTACTACGGCATCGTCATGATGAAAGTGTTGGAAACCGCCTTGATTGGCATCGTGTACCCAACCGTCTGCACCGCTAATACCGGTAATGCTATCGCCTTTATTGCCTAATACTTTCAAGGTATTGCTAGTCGACGACAAATTTAATACGGCGTTTGCGGTTAAGGCTAAGGTGTTATTGCCCGAACCCGTCAGGTTAATGGTTTCTATGTCTTGAATCAGGCCGTGTTTATCGACTAAATCCAAGGTTTGATTTTTTCCTGTTAAGGCTAAGGTATCGTTACCACTGCCGCCATCGACTAAGCGGAAAGCTAAATTAGACACGCTAATAACATCTGTGCCTTTGCCGGCATGAAATACATCTTTACCGCCTTTGCCGATTAATTTGTCATTACCTAAGCCAGCGACAAACACATCCGCTAGACCCGTACCGGTTAACGTATCAGCGCCTGTTGTCCCTAAGAAATCAACGGCGTTATTAAAGTTTTTGCCATAAATAATATAGGCCGCACCGGTTTCGCTATTGACGCCAGAAGCGCCAACGATTAGGTCATCAAAACCATCGCCATTTAAATCACCTGCTGAACTCACTGCGCCACCGGTGTTATCACCATCGTTAACGCCGGTTAATTTAAAGCCGTTTTGGCCGTTAATAGCTGAAATCGATAAGTTACTAAAACCAGAGGCTTTGCCAAACACGACATAAGCATTGCCCGCATCGGCTGTTTGACCGATTAAAATATCATCGAAGCCATCGCCATTGACATCGCCTGCGCTACTGGCCGAATCGCCAAGTTTGCTAAAGCTAGTACCTGAAATTTTAAAACCATTATTACCGGTTAAGCTGCCCAGATTTAAACTAGCACTAAAGCCTGTCGCTTTACCAAATACCACATAGACGCTATCGGCATAAGAGGCCGTGACGATTAAATCGCTAAAACCATCGCCATTGAAATCACCAGCGCCGCTGACGGGGAAGCCACTAAAGTTATTATCGTCAGCGCCAGTCAACACAAAACCATTTTTGCCGTTTAAATCGGCTGTGGTTAAATCGGCAAAGCCAGAAGCTTTGCCAAATAATACATACGATGCACCCGAATTAGTGCCAGACGTATCAGCAAACGGTGCGCCAATAATCACATCATCATAGCCATCACCATTAATATCGCCGGCAGAACTGGCTGAACCCCCTAAGCTATCGCCACTGGTCACGCTAGAGAATTTAAAGCCATTTTTACCGTTTAATGTGGCTAAATCTAAGCTGCTGATGTTATCCGCGCCAAATACAATATAAGCGACGCCAGGCGCTTGTTTAGAATATGCCGCAACCGCTCCTATGACTAAATCGTCAATCCCGTCGCCATTGAAATCGCCGGCACCGCTGACGGAATAGCCTAGTATTTTCGTACCGCCACCGCTGAGTCTAAAACCATCGCTTGGGTCAAGATTCGCACCTGAGGCTAAATCAATTGTTCCTAGACCACTCTTTTTACCTAATAGGACAAATACTTCGCCGTCGCTATAGCCAAAAATGCTACTGGTAGCGCCTACCACTAAATCTGCAATGCCATCGCCATTAATATCGCCAGCGCTGACGGATTTTCCGACATTGACCGAATCGCTTGATGTGAATTTAGCATCGGCATTTGTTACTGAGGTATTGCTAAAAGCACCTCCATCGCCATAAAACACATAAGCCGTGCCTTCTTTAATGCCATAAGCATCGCCGGGTGCGGCAATAATCATATCGCTAAAGCCATCGCCGTTTAAATCGCCATAACTTACCGATGAACCGGTATAAGAAGACTCCGTACCGGTAATTTTAAACCCCATCTTACTGCTACTTAACGTTGATAAATTAATGTTTTTGACAGCGGCTTTGCTTTTTAATGTCGCCGAATCGGTCGTGTCATCGGCTAAGATATTCAGTGTTGTGCTGCTCATTAAAACTCCTTAAACAGAAAACCGGCTAACCGGCGGCTAGGTTGAACATCGGTAGCACGTTAATGCTTACACATGCAGTCGGCGATAATAAGCATGTTTTATGCCTAACGTTTTTGTTGGTTTTATTGGCAAAAACGCGCCGCCCTGCTAGGGAAAGCTAAGGATTGTTAATTAGGTTATTGTTTAATAAGGATTATGCTATCGTGGCATTGAAGCGTAACTAAGCAACAAAGCATGTTATTACGCTGAGCAACAGATAATAAGCGTAATAATGATGTTAAATAACTTAGTTTAATTAAACAAAAACATTGAATATACTTATAAATCAACATCTTATACAGAGACAAGGGATTTAGCTTAGAAAAGCAAGCGGTATAACATAGTTTAATTAAAACTAAACCTGATATGGCTGAAGTTGCATGATGGATTGGGTGAAAAAATAACACCTCGTGGAGACTTGGTTAATCTTATATCAGCCATGTCACTTAAGATGCATTGGTAATATAGCGCTAGACTAGGCATAATTTGCCTTTATTCATTTTGGTTATTTTCCCCATGCTGTCACATGTTTCGCCTAAATCTGAATATTCCGCCCGACAAAATTTGAGATGGTTGTTTATTCTTCGAAATCTAATGATACTCAGCGAGTCATTGTTGATTATTATCTCGGTATACGGCCTTAAAATTCATTTACCCGAACAGCAATTATGGTTAGTCATGTTGCTGATTTGCTCATTCAATGTTTACACCTCTATACGCTTGCAAAACGAAGAGCCGATTGCTGAAGGTGATATATTTTCGCAGCTCATTATGGATGTGTTTGCGATTACGTTGTTGCTTTATCTGACCGGCGGTGCGTCTAATCCTATTATTTGGGTGTTTTTATTGCCGGTGATTATTACCGCTATTATGTTGCCGCATGAATATGCTTGGTACATGGTGATTTTAACTACGACAATGTACACCGTATTAATGGCGTTTAATGTCCCATTACCTGCCGTAGAACCCCATTCGCCGAATCCGCAAATGCTTTCAGGTATGGATAACTACGAAATGTTGCAACATGCCCATGCGATGAGTGATAGACATTACTTTAATTTACACATCTTTGGCATGTGGTTTGGTTTTGTGTTTAGCGCCGGTTTAGTCGCGTTTTTTGTTGTTGAACTTGCGACGACGTTAAGAAAACAAGAACGCCATATAGCCGATGCACGAGAAAGCGCGTTGCGCGATGAACGTGTGGTTGCGTTGGGTACGCTTGCCGCCAGTGCTGCGCACGATATGGGCACGCCCTTAGGTACGATTGCCATTGTCGCCCATGAAATAGAGCAAGAATATCCTATGCACCGCTTTCCTGATTTGCATGAGAAAACCTTAATCATGCAACAGCAGATTGACCGTTGCAAACAAGCCTTATCGGTCATGTCGGCGTCGGCGGGTGAGTTACGCGCCGAGTCAGGGCGCGTTTTTGCGTTAACGGATTATATTAATGATGTCATTAATCAATGGCGTACCCATAAACCAACTGCTAAGCTTAGTTTTACGATTGACCCCAGTGTTGATATTGAAGCCAAAATTATTGCTGAGCGCACGTTAACCCATTCGATTATCAATATCTTGAACAATGCGGCCGAGGCGTCACCGCCAGAAAAAGGCGTCGAATTTTATGCGCATTGGGATGCTTATGAATTGACGATTAAAATTCGCGATTTTGGCCCTGGCTTGCCTAGCGAATTAGTTGATTTTGCCGGCAAACAGCCGGTGATTAGTAAAAAACATGGTTTAGGCGTGGGGCTTTTCCTGACGTTTTCGACGATTAAACGCTTAGGGGGGCATATTAATCTTTATAATTGCGACACAGGCGGTGCATGTGTGGATGTTATTTTACCTTTGTTAACAACGGAGCAAAATGATGACGAGTCAGGAATTGGACCGGCCCAGATTATTGTTAGTTGATGATGATGAAACATTTTGCAAAGTTCTGAAGACGGCTTTGGAGAAACGTAATTTTGAAGTTTTAGTTGCTAATGATGTCAGTGGGGGAATTATGTTAGCCGAACAAAGCGTACCTGAATATGCGGTTATTGATTTGCGCATAGGTTATGAGTCAGGTTTGGAATTGGTTAAAAAACTAATTACCTTAGATGCGAACACGCAAATTGTGATGCTCACAGGTTTTGCTAGCATTGCCACTGCGGTTGAAGCCATTAAACTGGGTGCGGTGCATTATCTAACCAAACCCGCTAATGCCGATGAAATTGTCGCGGCGTTAAATAAAAATGAAGGCGATACGACCGTCAGCATTAGCCAAACCCCTTTGTCGGTTAAGCGTTTGGAATGGGAGCATTTACAGAAAGTATTAATGCAATACGATGGTAATATTTCAGCGGCGGCTAGAGCGTTAAACATGCATAGACGCACGTTACAGCGTAAATTAGATAAACGACCGGTGCGCGAATAAATCCATGTTAAGAATTACCGAATTAAAATTGCCGCTAGCTCATGATGTTAAAGACTTTGAAGGCGCGCTGGTAAACACGCTTAAGATTAACGCTGAGCAACTTATCAACTATAAAATTTTCCGGCAAGGTTATGATGCGCGTAATAAACACGCGATTATGTTGGTATATACCGTAGATGTTGAGGTAGAGCGTGAAGCTGCGGTACTTGAGCGCTGTATGTATGATGCTCAGGTGACAAAAACGCCGGATACTACATATCGTTTCGTCACCCAGTGTAAAACCAAGCCTAAACACCGACCAATTGTGATAGGTATGGGGCCGTGTGGCTTGTTTGCTGGGCTAATTTTGGCCGAAATGGGCTTTGAACCGTTAATCTTAGAGCGTGGCAAGTCAGTGCGTGAACGGACTAAAGACACATTCGGTTTATGGCGTCAACGTGTGTTAAATCCAGAGTCCAATGTGCAATTTGGCGAGGGTGGCGCGGGTACGTTTTCCGATGGCAAGCTTTATACACAAATTAAAGACCCTAACCATTATGGTCGTAAAGTGTTAACGGAGTTTGTAGCCGCAGGCGCGCCAGAGGAAATTTTAACTTTGAGTAAACCTCATATCGGCACATTTAGGTTGGTGTCTATGGTTGAGCGTATGCGCAGCAAAATAGAAGCATTAGGCGGTGAAATTCGCTTTCAAAGCCGCGTGGCTGACTTTATTATTGAAAATCACCAAATGAAAGCGCTTATTTTAGCCGATGGTACTATACTTGCCTGTTCACATGTTGTGCTGGCTTTAGGTCATAGCGCCCGGGACACTTTTGCTATGCTGCATCAACGGGGTGTCTTTATCGAAGCCAAACCTTTTTCTATCGGGTTTCGCATCGAGCATCCACAAACTATGATTGATGTCGCTCGCTTCGGCAAATTCGCCGGTCATCCTATGTTAGGCGCGGCTGATTACAAATTAGTCCATCATTGTCGTAACCAGCGTTCGGTGTATAGTTTTTGTATGTGTCCTGGCGGTACGGTGGTGGCTGCTACGTCTGAGCCGGAGCAAGTAGTGACTAATGGCATGAGTCAATATTCACGTAATGAGCGTAATGCCAATAGCGGTATTGTTGTTGGTATTAGCCCACTGGATTATCCTGGGCATCCGTTAGCCGGTATCGATTTACAACGCCAATTAGAAAAACAAGCTTTTCAATTAGGTGGAGGTAGTTATAACGCACCTGGTCAATTAGTCGGCGATTTTTTAGCTAATCAACCGTCATCAACTTATGGCTCAGTATTGCCATCCTATACGCCAGGAGTTACGTTGGGTTCTTTGGCTACTGCGTTGCCTGATTATGCGATTGCTGCTATACGCGAAGCCTTACCAGAATTTGACAAAAAAATTAAAGGCTTTGCTATGCCGGATGCGTTATTAACCGGCGTTGAAACCCGTACGTCATCGCCAGTCAGAATTACGCGCGATAAAACCTTGCAAAGCCTCAATACTAAAGGCCTATTTCCTGCGGGCGAAGGGGCAGGTTATGCGGGTGGTATTTTGTCTGCGGCGGTGGATGGCATAAAAGTCGCCGAGGCGGTTGCGCTTGACATCACAGAATCGGATTGCTAAAGACATTCGGTTTGGTAATACAAGATTGAAACGGTACAATTCACTCCTTTTTTTGAAGAGAAAAAGCTCACAGTATGGCAAGTAATTACGACTCCGATGATGCGATTTGGCAGCAAAAACTAACGCCAGAACAGTTCAACATCTGCCGGTTAAAAGCGACCGAGGCACCGTTTACCGGTAAATATTATGATTGTAAAAAGACCGGGGTTTATCATTGCGTGTGTTGTGGACAGGCTTTGTTTTCTTCCGAAACTAAATATGATTCCGGCTCAGGTTGGCCTAGTTTTTGGGATGTGATTGCGGTCGATAGTATTGCAGAGCATACTGATTTCAGCTATGGCATGCGCCGAGTGGAAGTACTTTGCAAGCAATGTAATGCGCATTTAGGGCATGTTTTTCCTGATGGCCCTAAACCCACGGGATTACGTTATTGCATTAATTCCGCAGCACTCGACTTACACGAAACGCCATGAACAGTCATCAGTATGTAGAACAGTTACTAGCGTTTATTGATGCGAGTCCAAGTCCTTGGCATGCTACAGATACGATTGCACAGCAGCTGCAAGTCTCTGGCTACACTGAGCTTAACGAGCAAGAACCTTGGGCATTAAGTCCAGGTGGGCGTTACTATGTGATTCGCGGCGGCTCTTCAATTATTGCCTTTGTGCCGGGTAATCAGCCCCTAGCTGAAACGGGATTTAAACTGATAGGCGCACATACTGATTCTCCGGGTTTAAGGCTTAAACCTAACGCCCCTGGCGTTATTGACGGTTTTCTACGTTTAGGCGTAGAAATTTATGGCGGCCCTATATTAGCGACGTTTACCGATAGAGATTTAAGTTTAGCTGGGCGTATTAGCTATCGAAATGATGAAGGTCAGGTAACGAGTACGAGTATTCGTTTTGACCAACCTTTATTACGCTTACCTAATTTAGCCATTCACATGAATCGCGGGGTCAATGAAGACGGCTTAAAACTGCAAAAGCAAAATGAACTACCGCTGATTTTAACCCGCATCACCGAACAACAACTGCCTAAAGACGTTTTTTTAGCGCTGTTGCAGCAGCAATCAGGCATTAATGCTGAGCGCATTTTAGCTTGGGAATTAAATGCTTACGATACGCAAAAAGGCTGTTTTTGGGGGCCTGAACAAGAGTTTTTTGCTAACAGTCAACTGGATAATCTCGCATCTTGTCATGCGGCGTTAGTCGCATTGCAATCCCAATCAGTGTTAACAGCCAATAATACCCTGGTGTGTGCTTGGTTTGACCATGAAGAGGTTGGCAGCCAAAGCCACAAAGGCGCAGAGGGCAGTTTTTTACCTGACGTGCTTAAACGCATAGCGATTAATATGGGATGTAGCGACCAGGATTATCAGCGTGCTTTAGCCCGTAGCCTACAACTCAGTGCTGATATGGCACATGCTTATCAGCCTAACTTTCCTATGGCGTATGACCAAGATCATAAGGTCTTTGTCAATCAAGGGCCTGTGATTAAAGTCAATGCAAGTCAACGTTATAGTACAGAAAGTGCATCGGAAGCCTTGTTCGCAAGCTGGTGTTGCGCAGTAGATGTACCCTATCAAAAATATTCCCACCGTTGTGATTTACCGTGCGGTAGCACCATAGGCCCGTTAACGTCCGCTAAACTTGGCATTTTATCGGTCGATATTGGCAATCCCATGTGGGCTATGCATAGCATTCGAGAAAGCGCAGGGGTTTTCGATCATGGTTATATGATAAGCGTCATGAGTCATTTTTTGCATTTTAGCTAAGCTATAGCAAGTGTACGATTCTGCAAGAAGCTATAGGAATGTCGCGCTTGCAGAAAACGCAGGAGCAGTTTTCTGCGTTTAACTAAACTATGTTTTTAAGCGGGCTTAACACCGGTAACACATGATAAGTGATATTTATTCTACGTCAGTGAGTGCAGAATGAATCTGACAAAATTAACTTTAAATTTGTTTGGCTTAGGCTATTTACTTTTTGCACCTGCACTAGGCGCTGAGGATGCGTCAGTCGAATATAAAATCAAGGCAGGTTATTTATACAATTTTACTAAGTTTATTACTTGGCCGGAGGAGCGTAACCCTACATTTAATATTTGTATTATTGGTAAAGACCCCTTTGGGGCGATTATTGACCCTATTGAACAGCGTACTGCGATGGATAGGCCAATAAAGCTACTCAGGACAGAGCATTATGATGAGTCTTTAGAATGTCATATTGTGTTCTTTAGCAATACAGTTCGGCGCAACTATTGCTGAACAAAAAAGGGGTATACTGTAGAAT
>CAWUNX010000087.1:0-10818 GCA_963923905.1 uncultured Methylocucumis sp. | reverse complement strand
ACAGGATTTTTAAAGCGCACAACGGGTTCGCGTCCTTCGATAGCGCTGTTACCATTGCGGCATTTGCCGTTATAGCGCGGCTTTTCTTTATTAGCCATTTGTTCAGCGCGTAATTGCTCTAATTCTTCTTTGCTGCAATAACAATAATACGCATCGCCTTGGTTTATTAATTGTTGAATGACAGCTTTATAGCGGTCAAAGCGCTGGGTTTGATAGTAAGGACCTAAATCATAGTCTAAGCCTAGCCAGTCCATGCCTTGTAAAATCGCATCAACGGATTCTTGCGTGGAGCGCTCTAAATCGGTGTCTTCTATGCGTAAAATAAATTGACCGCCTTGTTTGCGCGCATATAGCCAGGAAAATAAAGCTGTGCGTGCGCCGCCAACGTGTAAATAGCCGGTGGGGCTAGGTGCAAAACGTGTAGTAATCATGTGTCAGTTATTCGATAACAGTGATGCCGCCCATATAAGGCTGCAAGGCTTCAGGAATATGGATACGTCCATCTTTATCCTGGTAATTTTCCATAACGGCGATTAACGTTCTACCTGCTGCTAAGCCTGAGCCATTTAAGGTATGGGCTAATTCTGGTTTGCCGGTTTCTGGGTTGCGCCAGCGTGCTTGTAAGCGTCGCGCCTGAAAATCTTTGAAGTTACTGCAGGATGAGATTTCTCGGTAAGCGCCTTGGCCGGGTAGCCAAACTTCTAAATCGTAAGTTTTGGCCGATGAAAAGCCGGTGTCGCCCGCACATAACAACATTTTTCGATAAGGTAATTTTAGGCGTTGCAAAATAACTTCAGCATGGCCGGTTAAGGTCTCTAAAGCGGCGGGAGAATCTTCAGGTCTGACGATTTGCACTAATTCGACTTTTTCAAATTGATGTTGGCGAATCATGCCGCGTACATCCCGGCCATAAGCACCAGCTTCACTACGAAAACATGGGCTATGACAGACATATTTTACTGGTAGCGCCTTGGCATCTAAAATCTCATCGCGGACAATATTGGTGACCGGAACTTCTGCGGTAGGAATTAAATAATATAACGGGTCGGTGCTGGCTTTAAATAAATCCGCCTCAAATTTTGGCAATTGCCCCGTGCCGCGTAAGCTATCGGCGTTGACTAAATAAGGTACATAGGTTTCTGTATAACCATGCTCACTTGTATGCGTGTCGAGCATAAATTGGATAATGGCTCGTTGCAGGCGCGCTAAGGCTCCGGTTAATACAACAAAACGTGCGCCGGAAATTTTTGCGCCCAACTCAAGTTCCAAGCCTTTACCGGCGCCTAAATCAACATGATCTTTAGCCGGAAAATCAAATGCAGGTGGTTCGCCTACGCTAGACACTTCAAAATTGGCTTCTTCGTTTTTTCCGTCAGGTACAGATACATCTAAGATATTAGGAATGGCTTCCATAATCGCAGTCATTTGATCTTGAATGTCTGCAAGCTTGGTTTCGGCTGCTTTTAATTCATCGCCTAAATGCTGTACTTCAGCTAATAACGGTTGCACATCTTCGCCTTTAGCCTTAGCCATACCGATGGCTTTCGAGCGGCTATTGCGTTCGTTTTGCAACTCTTGAGTTTTAATTTGAATCTCTTTACGCGCAGTTTCTAGCGCTGAGAAGTGTTCTGTATCGAAGGGAAAAGAGCGTCTGGCTAGTTGCTGTTGTACATAGTCCAGTTCCGATCTAAATAAACGCGGATCTAACATGGTGACCTAAAAGTAGAGTGAAAAACTAAAGCTGTTTTGCGCCTATAATACCTAGACTGATAAATAATAGGCAAATCAAACTATTACCGGTAAAGTTAATAATTAAAGAAAAAGCATGGGTGTTGATATGATGACCTTGTTCGAGTAGCGACAATAACACATAAAAGCCGGAAAAGAGCAAATAGGCGCCTATGGTAACAATAAGTAATAAAAGCTGTTGTTCGGGTACGAGCTGAATTTTGCTTAATAATAATTGCAGTATTAAACCCATTAAGAAAGCACCAATAGCATTGACTGAGACTAAGGCATACGGAAATAGCCCCGCTGACCAATGCCAGCTACCGACTGATAAAGCTTTTCCTAACAGTAAACCTAGCCAAACCGCAAATAAACAGCAGGTTACGCTGGCAAAAACATTAAGCAATGCCTTGTTTAGTTGGTCTTGCTGTAATAACAACACGGTTTCTAACGAAAACGTTGAAAACGTGGTAAACGCACCAATAAAGCCGATTAAAATCGCGGCCCGGTACTCAACGGTGAATCCCACTCTATGCAAGACTAAGGCTTCGGTTAGCAAACCTAATAAAAACGAGCCGAAAATATTAACCGCTAATGTGCCATAAGGAAATCCGCGCCCTAGCCAATGATAAATGCCTGTTGAGACCATAAAGCGGATTAAAGCGCCACAAGCACCGCCTAATGCAATTGCAAACAGCTGGCTCATTTGTTATTGCTTGCAACGATAAAGTGCTTGCGGTAATAACGTAATTCTTCAATCGAATCAATAATATCATCTAATGCTTGATGCTTAGATTCTTTCGTAAAGCCTTTTTTAAGTTCAGGCGCCCAGCGTGCGACTAATTCTTTAAGCGTAGACACATCTAAGTTGCGATAATGAAAAAAAGCTTCTAAATTAGGCATATAGCGTGCAAGAAAACGCCGGTCTTGACCAATGCTATTGCCGCATAAAGGTGATGTTCGTTCAGGTAGCCATTGTTTTAAAAAGTCTAGCGTTAATTGCTCGGCTTGCTGTTCAGTGATGCTAGACGCTTTAACGCGTTCGATTAAGCCGGATTGGCCGTGATGTTTTTGATTCCAATCATCCATAGCGGCTAATACCTCATCGCTTTGATGAAGCGCGAACACAGGCCCTTCGGCCAATATGTTTAGTTCTTTATCGGTGACCACTGTTGCGATTTCAATAATTAAATCGGTGTCTGGGTTTAACCCAGTCATTTCTAAATCAAGCCAAATAAGGTTTTGATTATCCATAGTCTATAGATTCCATTGTCTGAAAGGTTCTGATTAGTGTAGCATTGGCGATTATTAACGTCTAACTCTTACAGCCAAGCATAATACCGATGAATACCTTTTCTCTGT
Organism: uncultured Methylocucumis sp.; assembly: GCA_963923905.1. Classification (GTDB taxonomy): domain Bacteria; phylum Pseudomonadota; class Gammaproteobacteria; order Methylococcales; family Methylomonadaceae; genus Methylovulum. Next base: position 7,728 of record CAWUNX010000087.1, on the reverse strand, counting down.
TTTTTATCAGTGCGTTACTTATCTCATTTGGTGTGGAATATTGGTTATCGATGCGCCAAAGCAGCCATGTCAGTCAACACCGGGATACGGTTCCCGATGCGTTTAAACACAGCGTATCGTTGTCAGCCCATCAAAAAGCGGCTGATTATACGCTGGCTAAAAATAAACTAGGCGATGTTGAGCGTATAATTAGTATCGTTTTAGTCTTGCTGTTAACCTTCGGTGGCGTTGTTAATGCCGTGTTTGGTTTTTATCAACACATGCTGTCTAGTGCATTAACGGCAGGATTAGCTGCGATTGCAACATTAATGCTAATCATGGCGCTGTTGGAACTGCCGGTTAGTATCTACCAAACCTTTGTCATTGAAGAGCGTTTTGGCTTTAATAAAAGTAGCGTACAACAATTTGTAAAAGACCATCTGTTGCAAATGATTTTAAGCGCAGCGATAGGTTTGCCGTTGTTAGCATTGATTTTGTGGGTGATGGAATCGGTATCAAACTGGTGGTTATGGGCTTGGGCGATTTTAATGGCATTTTCTATTTTAATGAGTTGGTTATACCCAACCATTATCGCGCCATTGTTTAATACCTTTACGCCGATTGCCGAAGGCTCATTAAAAAATAGAATTCAAAATCTATTAGAACGTTGTGGTTTTAATAGCCAAGGTATTTTTATTATGGACGGCTCAAAACGTTCTGGGCATGGCAACGCATATTTCACCGGTTTAGGCAATAATAAGCGCATTGTGTTTTTTGATAACTTAGTTAATTCACTCGATGAAGAAGAGTTAGAAGCGGTATTAGCGCATGAATTAGGTCACTTTAAGCGCAAGCATGTGATTAAAATGTTAATCGCTAATGCAGTCATGACGCTGCTTGGTTTTGCTTTATTAGGTTGGTTAATCGGCCAGGCTTGGTTTTATCAAGGCTTAGGCGTGGCTAGCGAGCAACAATCGAATGCTTCGGCGTTATTGTTATTTATGTTAGTGTCACCGGTATTTACCTTTTTTATACAACCCATCATGACGTATTGTCAGCGTCAATTTGAGTTTGAAGCCGATGATTTTGCTTCTGCGAATGCTAAAGCCAGTAAATTGATTAGTGGTTTAGTTAAGTTGTATGAAGAAAATGCGAGTACGTTAACGCCAGACCCACTTTATTCGGCGTTTCATTACAGTCATCCACCAGCGGCTATTCGTATTGCGCATTTACAAACGAAAGCGTAATGCTAGTTTTACTGCAAGGTCTAGTTATTGCGCATTTAGGGCAAGGGATTGCCGTTGAATACGAAGGTCAAGTCATACTCTGTCAAACGCGTAGGCGCTTAGAAACGGTTGCAGTAGGGGACACTGTTTTATGGGAGCGCACGAGTGCCGATGCAGGTCGTATTGAACAACTGTTGCCGCGCCGCTCGGTGTTATTAAGGCCGGCGCGCGGCAATAAAACCAAGCCAGTCGCGGCGAATATCGATCAATTGTGCATTGTGTTTGCGATAGCGCCGTTATGTGACTTTTTATTACTCGATCAATATCTTGCGGTCTGTGAAAACAATCAGCTAGCGGCGATGTTGGTGTTAAATAAATGTGATTTAGCCGATACTGAGCAATTAGATTCTGCGTTAACTGACTATGTTAATTTGGGCTATATCTTGCATCGGGTAACGGCTTTAGCGCCCAATGATGCAGGTTTTATCGAGCTAAAACAGGCTATTAGCAATAAAGTCAGTATTTTTACCGGGCAATCCGGTGTCGGCAAATCTTCGTTAACCAATGCGTTAATTCCTGATAAGGCATTGAAAACCAATGCAATATCTCAAACATCAAAATTAGGTCGTCATACCACGACAGCGGCGACTTTATATCATTTGCCCGAAGGCGGTGATATTATCGACAGTCCAGGTGTTGCCATCTTTGGACTAGCGGAATTATCGGCGGCTCAATTAGCTTACGGCTATCGCGAATTTCAACCGCTACTAGGGCAGTGCCGATTTAATGATTGTCGTCATCTACACGATAAAGATTGTGCAATTCGTGCAGCCGCCGTGTGCGGGCAAATTTCAATGGCGAGATATCAGCGTTTTTGTAAGTTATTAGAGAAAATGGCGCTCATTGCTTAGGTCGCCTCTATTCGACTTTTAACGTAGCAACTTCTAAAGGCAGTACAAAACCAACGCGCTATCGTCATAGTGCACATTTCATTTAGCGCTACAATGGCTATGTTTTAGACCACACGTATTGTCGGAACTCATGCTCCAAGGGGCGATAAGTAACTGTGCAAAAGTCTTTTAACAGGTAAGCCTGATTTTTAGATGCTTGTAGGCATAAAAGCGTTAAATAATTAAAGAGCGGTTACTTATTGGATGCCAACATTTTAGATGAAGCGGCACTCGAAAAGCGAGTAGCAAAGCTATCTGTACAGTAGCGAAATCTTATCCTTGTATGTACGGTTATTTCGAAACACCCCGATAGCGGTTTTCTATTGCCCAATTCTTCTGCATACATTGCTGGCAAAAACGATAAGCATTGCATAATGCTGCAACGGGTAATCTTTGGGTACGATAACCAGGGCATTGCGTCTATAATTAATCCTCCGTATTTTATGCCGGGACATCGGTCGATAAAGCCGCCGAGCCACGAAAACAGTAACCTGACTCAACGGTCACGGTAAAGTAGTGCTGCTGGCGTATTCTTCACGGTTGAGTGCCAATGTTATCAGTCATTTATTGCATCACATGTTTAAAGTAACCCGCCTTATTCGGCTACTATTTTTATTGCCGTTGATAAGCTTAACGCTATGCACTCTGGCTTGGACGGCTGAGTTATCGCCTGTCGTGTTGCAATTAAAATGGAAACATCAATTCCAATTCGCGGGCTATTATGCCGCCAAGGCTAAAGGCTTTTATCAAGCAGCTGGGCTTGATGTCGCGATTGTTGAGGCTGAAACCGGAGTCGATGCTATACAAGAAGTCGTGTCGGGGCGTGCTCAGTTTGCTGTGGGTACTAGTGAGGTGATGCTAAGCCGCTATCATGGTAATCCTGTGATAGTTTTAGGGGTTATTTTTCAGCACTCTCCGTTAAGTTTAATTACACTAACCAATTCTGGTCTCGATAATATTCATAAATTGGCGGGCCGCAAGGTAATGATTGAGACAGGTTCGTCCGAATTATTTGCTTATTTATATCAAGAAGGTTTTACCAAAAAGGCGTTTCAGTTACAGCCACATAGCCTTGAAATTACCGATTTACTCAGTGGGGCAACCGATGCGATGTCGGTTTATATTACAGATGAGGTTTTTCTGTTATATCAGCAACAGCAGGCGTTTAATCAATTCAGTCCGCGTATGAGTGGAATTGATTTTTATGGTGACAATTTTTTTACTTTAGAAAGCGAACTGCAAGAGCATCCTGAGCGAGTTCGTGCTTTTAGAGAAGCCAGCCTGCGCGGTTGGCGCTATGCCATGCAACATCAGGATGAAATTATCCAGCTTATTTACAGCCAATACTCACAACGGCATAGCATCGAGCATTTACGCTTCGAGGCTAATGTCATGCGTGAATTAATGCAGCCTGATTTAATCGACCCTGGGTATATGAACATGGGGCGTTGGCAACACATTGCACAAACTTATGCTCAGCTTGGCTTACTGCCAGAAAATTTTGATGTTACGCCTATGTTGTATTTTCCGAATGGCAAACATGATTTAGAGCGATTGGAAATCAGGCTTTACTATACGGCGGCTGGCTTAACTGGTTTAGCGCTATTATCCATCGTGTTGTTTCATTTCTATCGGTCGGCACGAACTAATGCGTTTAGATTAAAAACCATGTTCGATTTTGCTCCACTTAGCCTAGTGGTGTTAGATCATCAGTTGCGTATACAAAGCTGGAATGCCGAGGCAGAAAAAACCTTTTTATGGCAAGAACGCGATATGCTCGGTAAAAGTATTACCACCATCATACCGTTAGAAGAGCGCTCTGGTGTTAATCAAGTTTTAAATGCCGTATTAAATGAGCGCAGAGTCGTACGTCATGAAAATATAAACATTAAACAAGACGGTACTGAGATTTTATGTGAATGGCTTAATGCACCGTTTAAAGGGCAATATGATCGCCGTAATTTCATTATTTGTATGGCGCGAGATATTACGGAGCAGAAAAAACTGACAAAACAATTAGAGCAAGCCGCGCATTATGATAGTTTAACGTCATTACCGAACCGCGCGTTAATTTTGCATGAATTAAAACTATCGCTAGCTATCGCAATGCGACAAAAAACTAAAGTAGGGCTGCTATTTCTCGATTTAAACGGATTTAAGGCCATTAATGATCGTTTAGGCCATGAAGCGGGCGATATTTTACTCACTATTATTGCTCATCGCGTCTTAAAAGCTCTACGAGAAACAGATTCTGTCGGGCGTTTAGGCGGCGATGAGTTTTTAGTTGTTTTGCAAAGCATCAATTCCAGAGTTAATGCAGAAAAAATCGCTGAGCAGCTACAAGCATTGATTAGCGAGCCTTGTGTTATTAAAAACCAAACGCTTACTATTAGCACCAGTATTGGTATTAGCCTTTATCCAGATGATGCGACAGACATTAATCAGCTAATCCATATTGCAGACCAACACATGTATCAGCATAAGTTATCAATTACTTAGTTTAACAGTACGGTTGAATCTACACTGTCTTGTTTCAGCTTGTTTGGGCATAGCGTTGATATAACATCGTCAACATATCGCATTCGTCTTGATTAGGTTTGCTCCAGCCGTTTAGACCTAAGTCAGCGAGCACTTGCCGACCTTGGCTGTCTAAGCTCATATCTAAGAGTATTTCGCTTAATTTTAAGCCTAGGTCGGTCTGTGCTGGCGAGGTGCAGAATAAATGGCAGGCAAATGCGGTTTCGCTTTGGTCGATTTGGCGTAGATTTTTTCGGGTTAAGCCGGATAAGCCTCTATAGGTTTCGCTTAACATGAATAAAATGTCGGCTGAGCCTTTTAACAGCATTTGTAACGCTTTGATGTCATGGCCTGAGAATAAATAATCGATATTGGCCAAACTAGGTTCGCTTTCTTCTAATAAAAAGCGGCCAAGTAAATAAACAAAACTGTCTGGAGCGGCTGTGACGACTTTGCTATTTTTAAAGTCGCTGAGCCGTGTTCTGGTTTCATCTTCTCGTACCAGTATCGTGACTTCGTCGGCTTGGTCGATGGGACGTAGCAAGGGCGTGAATTGGTGTTCTAACATTAACCGAGTCGCTTCAAACGGTTTGGTAAAGATAATATCCATGTCTTCTATATGCTTGCGCCGTTCTGTCATGGCGCCGTGCACAAGTTCCATGTGTATTTCTCTACCTAACTGGCGCTGTAAATAGGTATTGAAGAAATACCAGCCGTTCATTTGTTGGCTGCTTTGCGCGCTTATCCATAAGCTGAGTTTTGACATGTTATTCGCCTGTCTAGCCGTATCGGTACGCAGTTGTGTAGGAGATGCAGCTAAAGTTTTTGGCGTAGTTACAGCTAAATCAGGTTTGTCGGATAAGGGCTGATCGGTTAAAAAGCGGTTTAAACCAGTCATTTTAAAGAGTACGCTAATCATGCGATTAGCATTGACGACGCGCGTTGCAATATTGTTTTTTTGCCAATGTTCAAACAGTTTTAATAATTGCGCTAAGCCCATAGAGTTCACGCGTTGCACACCGGTAAAATTAAGCTGTACCGCGCAACCCTCAGGCAAGGTATAGAGACTTTCTAGGACAGTTGTAGCGTCAACATCAATTACTCCTGTAAAGTCAAACGTTTGTGCTAGTGCAGTCGTCGACGGCGTTGGGCTGTAGAGTAAACCTTTGGCGTTGAATATATCGCTGCTAGGTGCGGTAATAACGCTGGTTTTTTCAAAACTCGTCGTTGGCGGGTTAGGTTTTGCGGGGCTGTGTGTTTCGCTTAAGAAGCGGCTGAGACCGGTCATTTTAAATAACACCGTTATCATGCGGTTAACATTAACGACTTGTATCGTGATGTTGCGCTTTTGCCAATGTTCAAATAGTTTTAGCAACTGAGCTAAACCCATAGAGTTTATGCGTTCTACTTGCGCAAAATTAAGTTCAACTTTGCTTTGTTCTGGCATCTGATAAAGTGGCTCAAGGACTGAGATTGCATTTACATCAATAGTGCCAATAAATGAAAATTGTTGCTCTAAACAGTCGGTAGGGTGTGAAGGTTGTATTTGCAACACAGGTAAATCTGCAGCGGTAATTGGATTTAATGAGTAATGAGCTTGGGCTGGTAAGCTACTGGCTAAAAAATTGGCTAGGCCGGATTTGTTAAACAGTAGGCTCACCATTTGATTGGTGCGGGTGATGCGAATATTAATGTTTTTTTGCTGCCAATGCTCAAATAGTTTTAACATTAATGCTAAGCCCATGGAATTAATCCATTCGACTTGGGCAAAGTTTAGTTCAGCGGTGGTTTGGGCACCCGGTAATAGATAAATGGACTCTAACGCATGAGCCGCATCAACATCGACCGTGCCAATTAAGGCAAACTCATGATAATGATGATTGCTAAGTGTTTGCTGGATTTGCAATTTAGCGCTCTTCATGGATAACTACCTCGCACAGTTCGCTGTGATAAAGAAATTGAAAGCTTTTGTCTAATTCTGGCTCAAAGGGCTGGGCTAAATCTATAAACGCAGATACTTGAGTTTGTTGTAACGGATAAACGCGTATTTGTAGGTAATCAGACATACGCCAGATTAAGTAGAGTCCACCTCCACCAATACCTGAGTCTAATCCCGTTCCTTGTGTATGGCGTACTAAGCGGTTTAAAAAAATTTTCGGGGTTAGTGTACCCCAGCTATCCGTAAGAGAAATTCCTAATAAATGGTTTTGTAACGAAACCGTTAGTTTTAAAACTTCGTCATTTGCAAGCTCCCGCGCAGTGCCTTTGCTATAAAGCGGGTTGTTTTTACCATCGCGAGGCGCGCCGTATAAACCGTTTTCGATTAACTCATCTAACAAGAAAATGGCGGCATCTAATCTATCTAAACTAAGCCGACCCAGCTCTTGTAACCAAGCATCGATTTCGTTGATGATGAAGGCCTTTTCGTCACTGTGGCTAAAATAAAATTCACGATGTTGTTCAGGGCTAGGCATTAACTGCGTTAAGTCGTCACAGTTAGGCGCTTGATGTTGCGCGAGTAAATGCTGCCAACCGAAATGCTGGTGTAAGCTTGTGTGATTGCGCAGAACGCGGCGAATGCCTTGTTGAGCTAGCGATGGAATTAAGTCTGAAAAATTTTGTTCAGCGAGAAAGATAAGGTCTTGCCGGTTAAGCGTCGGCGATAGGCTGATGGGGTTTGCGCGATAAATGGAATCTTGGATATACGTGTGTTCTAAGAATTGGTTTTGCGTATCAGCGGTGTTGTCAGTCGGTGTTAGGTCAAATGTGCGCTCATAATGCTCTAAACAGCACAGTGTCATGTCGTCGTCAAATTGGCTTCGGCCTAAAAATGCCGTCAATGTGTGTAATAAACTGGCATTTATCGTATTAGCGTCGGCCTCACTATGGGCTAGTAAAAATGCTTCTAGTCTATCGTACCCGAAGCATTCACCGTTGGTATTTTCTTCTTCGACAATGCTGTCAGTATATAAAAATAATTTATCGCCTAAATCGATTTCTGTTATCGCTTGCTCGTAGTCAGTGTCAGGGCTTTTGCCTAGCGGTAAGCCGCCGAT
>CAWUNX010000086.1:0-10818 GCA_963923905.1 uncultured Methylocucumis sp. | reverse complement strand
TACCAATAATTCACCTGAATGAGTTACTATCAATTAACAGGTGTCGCCCACTACCCTATTTCCGTTCTCTATAGTGGCAAAGTAACTTACGGGACGGTTGTTAATAAAAGGAGTACAGCCAAAAGACCTTCACGAAGTTCGTTGCATAAGAGAGAGAAATATTATGTTTCAGTATCTTTTTTAAATTTGGGTGCTAAGAAATTTAATAGGGCAGAAATTGAGTTAAATGAAGCTGATTTTGATAGTAATGAAAACGGAGCTACGTTGCTAATAATAGTTGATCCATCGAGCCCAGCGGTTGCTTATCGGTATCCTATGTATTTAATGATGTTTTCAACTGGGATTTTTATGCTGCTATATTTGGTTGCTTTAATTTATGCCTATTTCGGTGCAAATCGCGTACAACATAACCCGCGTCCCAAATGACTTATTGTGATAAAGCTATCTAACCACCCCAACATCTACCGTTTTTAAAGAATCTGTTGTGCTGTTATTACTAACCGGTTCAGGTTGGGGTTCCGGTTCTGGCGGTGGCGTGCTGGCTATAAGCACTTGATCAGCAACATCTTCAGTTTTCTTCAGCGCTTCCTGTAGCACGGTATCATGACCGTAAATATCTGGATAAAACGTTAATTGGTCGTGTTCGTCAAAAAAGGCCGTGGTATAGAAAAATATCACGGGTATCGGCTTTTTTAAGATCACCCGTTGTAGCTTGCCTGCTTGCATAGCTTTTGCAATCGCTGCCTTATCCCAGTTTTTTTGTTCTTTTAACGCAAATTCGGCTAGCTCTTGTGGCTTGGCAACGCGCACACAGCCGTGGCTAAAATCGCGACGCGAGCGGCTAAATAATGAGTTGGCCGGCGTATCATGTAAGTAGACGTCATTTTTATTAGGGAATAAGAATTTTACTCGACCCAATGCGTTTTTCTTGCCGGGCTTTTGCCGTATTCTAACCGTACCTTGCTTTAATAGCGCGACGGTTGCTGCAGAGTAACCCGTTACGCCACCATTAGAGACTAGCTCCATATTTTCCTTAGCTAAAAAGCCTGGACTGAGTTTAGGCAAAAGCTCGTCTTTAACAATGTTATACGGTACATTCCAATAAGGTGAAAAATCGATGTAGCTCATCGTTGCCATTAATACCGGCGTTTGATTTTTCATGGCTTTGCCAACAACCACCCGCATGTTGGTCATTTTGGTATTGGGGTCGTTAACGTTTTCGTACGTCCATAATTGAAATGCTGGAATATTGACAATAATTGATGGGTCAGAGCTTAACTCAGGCAGCCAGCGTAAGCGTTCCATCGCTAATTCAATTTGCTGTACGCGTTTATCCACAGGTGTACTTAGCTCTTCAGCGGTGGTTTTACCAATGACCCCGTCAGCAGCAAGTCCATGTCTGCGCTGGAAATTTTTAATACCGACCACGAGCTTGTCGGAATACTTATCGGCTTTTTCAGGTAGCGCTGTGTTTTCGGGTAAGTCACCTAAAGTGACTAACATATCGCGTAAATCACTGACGTCTGAAAACATATCGCCTGGCCTAAGTGCTTTTTTAAAAGCTAACTTAAAATGGCTGGCTTTTTCTGCAAGTTTTTTGTATTGCGATAATGCTGTTTTAAGCTTTTGATATTGCAATAATTTAGGCTCAACGTCTTGGGGTAATGCTAATAGCGTTTGTTGCTCGAGATGGGTTTTAATTAACAAAGGTAAATCAATCAGCTTTTTTTCGCGTAATTTTAGATTGAAATTAATGTCTTGTGGATTGACGCGTCCATAATGTAAATCATGTAAAAAGCGAATTAGCGATAAGCTTAGCGCTGTATCGTAAGCCGCTTGATCGTGTTCGTTCAATGCTGTTGCTTGTTTGGTGCGCAATAGCGGTACGTCATAATGCTCAGGATTTAAACCATAATCGGCTGCCGAGCTTAACAAGGCAATGGCATCATTGATAGCTTGCTCGGAACTCGGTTTGTTAAGCCATAATAATTGGTAATTGGTTGGCTGATAGAGCGCATTCAAATCTTCCGCGCGATTAGGGAAGTTTGCTGCCGTTAAAAAAGGATGGTGCTGCGAGGTAATAATCGCTTGCACCGGTGTCATAGGGGCGGGCGGCTCCGAAGCGGGTAACGGCGTGGGTGGCGATAACGGCGCTGATTCAAGCGTAGGTGCTTGGGTCTGAATATCTTCAGCAAGGCTTTGTTTAGGGCAAATCGTTAATCCTACACATATCAACAAGCTATACATGGGCAGACGTAAGCGCGAATAATCATTAAACTCGGCGTAATTTGGCAGCATAACGCTCTGTTGTGCCGAAGGTATCGGGTTAGTTAGTGATTTCATGTGTATGTTGTGCCCTCAGTGCCGAGATGAGTAATCTGTAGATGATATAACGCTATGATCTATTTTACATTAAATTAGCCCTATAAGAACGGCAATAACGCATGTTAATTTTGGCAAAGAGTGCTCGTTTCATCTAAGTTTTTGCAAACACTACGATTACGTCCTTGTTGTTTAGCTTGATATAACGCGGCGTCCGCCAAGTCAAGTATGTCTTGATTTTGAGAGGGTAGGCCTGAACAGGTGCCGATACTAATGGTTACTCGATAATGAGGTGGGGCGACATCATGGGGTATCGCTAAATCATAAACCGCTTTAATCAAACGCTCAGTAAAATGTAGTGATTGCTCGTAACAAAAATTGGGAAATATCATGACAAATTCTTCACCGCCGTAACGCGCTATCATGTCGCTGGCACGAGCTAACTGTTGACTTAGGGCTAATGCGACAGCTTTTAGCGTTTTATCGCCTAATAAGTGTCCGTAGTTATCATTATATTGTTTGAAATAATCGATATCGATTAGAAACACCGACATACATTGCTTATGTCTTATCGCATTATGAATGCTTAATTTAAAATGGTCGTCAAAGAATCTACGGTTATAAATACCGGTTAAGCTATCAGTAATCGCTTCGCGTTTTAAGCTTTCTGAGTGCGAGCGTAGCATTTTCTCGCGTTTTAGCGAGGTTGATGCATCTATCACTTGAATCATACACGCCGTTTTATGGTATTGATCGGCTAAGTAAGACACCGTAATGGATTGCAACATTAAGGTATGTTCGTTTTTATTATTAAGCTGTGAATATAGTGGTAGTGGCGATTTATGTAGGGCGTTTGATAATACCGTAGGTAAACCATAGCTGAGCGTATTGTTAATGGCTTTGATTAATGCGGGGGATACGGGTTCGTTAAAAGCATTAGTTAAGTCACGCCCTATGGCGTCATGTTCACTAATTCCTGTGTGGTTGGTAATCCATTGATTCCATAATAGAATTTTGGCATTGGTATCGACCACGATAATGCCTATATTCACGGTATTAACAACAGTGCTTAACAATTTGCTATGCATAGTGAGTTAAATACCGGCTAAGAATTGGTCGATACGTTGAATTAGGTTGGCAATAGAGGCTGAGGTTAATAATAGGACTAATCGACCTTCTGTTTGGCGTTTTACACTGGTAAAAATGACGTTAAGCAGTAGAGTGTACTCTTGTACTGTGTTATGGGTTATTTCTGTCACAATTTCATTGCTGGAAATAATAGAATAACTCGGTAAAGAGCAATCTAAACGCATACTCAGCATATCGGCCATCGTGGCTAAACAGGCATTGATGATAATATTACCAATTTCACACATGGCATCTTGCTCAAACTCGGCTAACTCATCTAAGCTTAAGTTTGAATTCATCATTTCTCTGACAATTTCCAGTGCGCTGTTTTCTGAAAACATTAGCAACACTGTTGCATCAAAGATACCGTGAAATTCTTGTCTGACGGTGCCGAATTTGTTGGCGTTGAGCGTTAGAGCATCTGCGTTTATTAAGCAAGATGGCTTAAATTCAATCGAGGGCACTGATAATTGAACTTCATCGTTTACTATTTCGCTAATGCTAGCTGCCGCTTTACCGGCACCAATATTAAACACTTCGGCGAGTGCGTCGAGTTGTAAGTCCGTTAATATCATTGAGCACCTTCAAAATAGCTAATCGCTTGACTAATTGATTTCTCTGAAACAGGCTTGGCAATAAATGAGATACCTAAACCACTGGCGCGATTCTGATAGGTTTCTTGAATATTGGCTGACAAAATGACAATACGAACGGTAGGATATTTAGAGATAATAATTTCAGCGGCATCGGTGCCTAAAATCCCGGACATATTAATATCCATGATGCAATAGTCGGGTAGATTCTCATTAATTATGTCAAGCGCTTGTTCACCACTGTTGGCTTCTGTAATAGCCCATTCAGGTCGTTGAGCAGCAACTTGCGCGCGAATTAGCATTCGAGATACTTTGCTGTCATCTACGATAAGAAGCTTTTTATTATTGTCCATGTCCATTGCTAGCGGTTATTAATTAAAGCCTGATTCTACCGGAATATATATCAGCAGACCACTGCTTAAAAGTGCCTAATGGAACATGTTTTCTCAGAATTTGTTGATTAATGGTCAATCTTCACATTCATCATAGTCAGAGGCTAGTGTGATATAGCGAACCGCTTTTAAACCTTCATATTCAACTCTAATGCGACACGGAGGTTTTTCGATGTTTTTAAAAAGACTAATGGTTTTATACCAAACACCTTGACTATTTGGAGCTAGTTTTACTGGATTACTCAGTATTTCCCCTTTTGTGCTTTTTATCGTCATCGTTAATGTTTTCTGCGCATTTTGCACTTGCGTTTCGCTTAACAGGGTTTTAAAGGCAAGTGCACCCGATAAATAGCACCGATTGCTGCGCCATACTGCGTTAGCTAATTGAAATTGTTTAACAAAACGCGTAGCACTGGTGCGCGCTGGCCAGACTTGAATATAAATTTTAACCGTTTCTGACGTTAATTTTTCTGTCGTGTCGATTTCACGCGCATAGAAGCTGAGTTGGTATGTTTTATTGGCTTGGTCGGCACTAGGTGTCCATTTGAAATCAATCGTAGGTAACTGAGTCGTTTTATCGATATAAACGCTTGAAAATTTAAAACCCGTTGGTGCTGAACCATGTAAATCAAAATTATCATTTTCAGCATCATAGACATGGATAGGAATGGTTAAACCTGACTCGCCGACGGTAATATCCCATTTGTCATTAATCGGTTTAATAACAGGCTTAGTATTTTTTGTCGAACTATATTCTAATTTTTCAATGTAGTCCTTAAGACCTTCTAAACCTTCATCTTCATAGGCGGCGAGTACGCCCGGCTTAAAGCCATTGCCGTAATTGTCATTATGGCAAGATGTGCAACCGGATGCACCTGTTGGTTGAACAAAGGCAGGATAGGCGAATGCAGTCGTGTTGTTTAAACATAACAGCATGAAAAGAATGAATATGGCACGGTGAGATTTCATAATATTCCCTATAACTCGGTTAACTAGCCCCTTTATTGATTTCAGAAACCATGGTAGCGGTTGCTTTATAGTCGGTGCCTGACCAGATGATTTTGCCATTAGGACTGACGATAACAAAATAGGGTAAACCGATTTTTAATTGTCTATGTTGCGGATCCGCGCGAAATTGTTCAAATTCTGGCTCATTATCGACTAGTTTAACGGCAATGGCTTTTGATTTTAATGTTTCATTTAATAATTTATTGCTTGCCGTTTCATTAGCAAAGGCAACGCAGTTGGCGCACCAACTAGCAAAAAAATCTATAAAAATAGGTTTGCCTGTAGCGCGTGCGAGCTTTTCTGCTGCCACATAGCTTTTATGCCATTGAATACCGGCTTCTTCATGCACGGCTTGCGTGTTATGACTTACTGTAGGACATGCATTAGCGATAGACGTGCTTTTAGGTGCGATAGTTAAGCTGGATAAACTTGAGGTGACTAACCAAGCGCCGATTAATGAGGCTAACACGCCGTTAAAGCGTTGAATTTTAGCTAAGCCTTCAGCGTCGCCAGACAATGGCGAGAAAATATTGCTATGCATAACGGCCCACCAAATCAATACTAAACCTACCGCGATAGCTAAAACAACGTTTTCAGTTGCGCCCCAAACCAGTAAGCCTTTGGTTAAATAGGTATAAGCAAAATATAAGATTAAAAAGCCGAACGCATATTTAACTTTGTTTAACCATAAACCGGCTTTAGGGAGCTTATTTAACCGCACGATGCTAATAATAAAAAAGGGTAAGCCTACGCCTACGCCGAACCCTGTCATTTGTACACTGCCAGTTAATGCAATCATAAAGCGTTCGCCCATGCTAATCTGTTGCTCTACTAAGGCTAACGCAGCAGCTTTTTCGGCGATTTCATCAGCCACTTGCAGCAATAAGGCGAAGACAATAGGGCCTACGCACGGCGAAATGACCAAACCAGCCAGACAGCCCATTAACCAAGTTCCGGTTAAGCCTTTGATTTTAGAAGACTGTTGATCTAGCGAATACACCTGGCTTTGCATAAAGCTGAGTTCAAAATAACCTAATAACGCTAAGGCAAACGCAGTGAAAAAAACCGCTAACAGCAAATTTGCCCAAGCAGACTGCATAACCGCGTTAAACGCACCTCCCGTCATGCCAGCAATGAGTCCCAATAAGCCGTAGGTCAAAATAATTCCGCCGAAATAAACCAGTGCGTGATGTTTTTCTTTTCCTCTATTACCGTTAGCGCGATTAACGATAAACATCGCAGTAATCGGCAGCATCGGATAGACGCAAGGGGTTGCGGCGGACAATAAGCCAGCTAACAACATAAGACCGAAGCTTAACCATAAATTGTCACTGCTGCTATGAAACCACTGTAATAATTGCTCAGTGAAGGTCAACGTGTCGCTAATGTCTATCTCGCTCGCTAACAGCGGTGCGGCTAATTGTAGGCTGGCTGTTTTTGGCCTAAAGCATACATGCGTAACATCGTTGCAAAGCTGATACTTAACGGATAACTGTACAGTTTGTTGCGTGGTTTTGGCTGGCTCTGTTGCTGTTAGGGTAAATAGAAAATCCCCGGTACCGCGTAGCACTTGCGCCTTAGCGAACGCATCATAAACCCCCTCAGGTTGCTCTATCTGGGTCATGCGCAAACCTTGTTGCGCCAATTCACCATTAGCGTCTAAGCTGACAGGAAGATAAATATTGCCTTCGCCGCTGCTTAAATACGCATGATGATCAGTGGGCACGGTAAAGCGAATGCGGTAACGGCTAGGCGTTTGCCCGGTATTAATGAGCGTAGCTTCTAGGCCAGCAACAGGAATATCAGCATAAGCCGTTGTTATACTTAGCCAACAGCATAGGAATATAAACCATAAACGAGTCATAACTAAACTACCTTATAAGAATTAAAACGCTAGTGTGAACGAGGCGGTGACGAGCAAATAGCTAAAGTCGGCAAAGCGATTACTACCATTGCCATCCCATTGATAGTCGGCACTGTGCTGGTAATATTCGACGCCTGCGTTGAATTTTGCCCGGCTAAGCACGCCAGGCGTATTAAAGGCTTTGCTAACTCTGACGCCACCCGAGATTGCGCCAAAACCGGCTAAGCGATAATCGCTTGAGTAGTAACGCGCGTTAAGATTTGTACCCACGGCTTGGTAAAAATCGGCAGCATCTTGTGAGTAATAGCGAAAGCGCGGAATAATTTGCCAATCGTCGAGAATAGGTTGATGCCAGCTTAATTCAGTGGTGTAAGTATTAATACCCCAATCATCGGTGCTAAAGCGGTAATCGGCATGTAAAGCAGCGTCGTTGGCCTCGCCAAAATGTCTAACATATTGCACTAGCCACGCCCATTGGAAGCGCTCGTTAGGGCGTGCATCTTGTTTTATCGTGTTTGGATAGAGCGTTCCGCCAAATAATAAAGGTTGCTTAGGGTCATAAAATGCCACGACTTTATAAGGGTCGGACATAAAGCCATCCTGTTGCGTGAACGTCATATTGCTGACGAATAAGCTATGTTTATCGATGATTTGGGTAAGCCCTAATAAATACTGCTGGCTGGTTTTATTGCGCACAAAACCGATAGGACGACTATTCCAAGGCGATGGAGATGGCTCTATTTCATCAAATGAAATGGTTGCGCCATAATTTAGTGTGGTTAATTTTTTGTTTAAATCGACGCTGACATTGGTATTAAAAAAGCGTGACGTGTAATCTTGCTCTCGTGATAAACCGCCGCCCAAATTGACGGACACGCTATCAAAAAAGTAGGTCAAGCCTGAGCTAATAGCATCGCGTTGTTCGCATAACGACGCGCTGCAATACGAGGTTGGCGACGCCCCGCTAATCACTTGTTTGATTTTGCCATTAGCCAGTTTTTGGTTATACACCGGAGAGGCGCCGGTAATCGTGTCACGCGTCAAATTGACGTTAGCGGTCATACGTTGGCCTATTGGCGCGCTGAGCTGACCGTTGAAAATATCTACGTTAATACGCTGGTTACTTTCTGAGTAATTACCGTATTGAAAATCCAGGTCATAGCTTTCATCGACCCGGCCCGCATGGGCAAGTCCCGGCAGCATGGCAGCCGCAAGGCTTAAACTGGCTAAAATAGCTGAAGATGGGTTGTTCATGACGGATTCCTATTAATTGCAACCACAGCCGCCACCGCCGCCGCCATAACCACCCGAACCAGCCTCTTTACTAAAAGCGGTGTGTTGGCGTAAAGCAAATTCCATGGCATCCGGGGTTAATGCCATTTGTGGCAACGCTAAAAAACCACGTTGCCTAGGTAACACATCGCTACAGGCGGTGCTGAGTAGGCAAAGCAATAAGCCCAGTAATTTTAAGTGTCTCATGACTAATTAGCCTTTAAATAATCGCTGACCTGCGCCTCTATCGTTTTAATATCGTCACTGGTAAAGCCATGATGGATATAACGAACCACGCCGTGTTTATCAATAATGAACGAGGTTGGCATAGATTCTATTGTGTACTTATCAGCCCATTCGCCGCTGGCATCGTGTAATACGGTAAAGCCCACTGGAAAATCGCGCAAAAATTGTATTGCTTTGTCTTTAGTTTCATCCAGATTGACGGCAACGACTTCAAATCCTTGGCTTTTTAATTTCTTATGCAACTCTTCGAGTAACGGAAACGATACCCGGCACGGTGCGCACCATGACGCCCAAAAGTCTAAATACACGACTTTGCCGGTATAGTTTTTTAGCGTTACGGGTTGGGCTTGGGCTAACTCTGGCAAGGTAAACAACGGCGCATTAGCACCGATTTCTATGGCGTGCGCTGAAAACGACAATAAACCGGCTGCCAGCAAGCTTGTGATACGAAAATAGTTCATATACTCATCTCGAAAGCGGATAACAAAAGAGGGTAGGTTGTAGAGTACGCTATGGATACTTGGTGAATCACCGGGGGGTGTGTTCCTAGCATACCCATTGCGTCACTGTCCTTGGCCGCTAAGTTCGGAAGCATCCATCTATAATGCTAGTGATGCGTTGCATACTCTACTTGGCATAAAAAGCATGAATTGTGCCAATTATTTGGTTATTTCTTAGTTGGTAAGCAAAGGTTCAATTAAGATGAGGAGGTTACTGGTTCCCACGTTTCGATGTGGCAATGCATAAGTTCTACAAGGAGTTAAAATTTTAGAGTGTGCTCGTTATAGACTTCAAACGGTCAAGTTTTTGGTTTTTAGGTAGGGTGCGCTGTGTGCACCTTTATATCAGGGTTTTCTTAGGGTAGACAATAAAGCCTGCAATTTTTGTCACTTTTGACTAATGCGCAGACAATTTTTGCAGATAGGATTTGTATTACGGGTGAGGGGGTTTGCAATATTGGCTTAGTGATGCTGAAGTAGTCAGTTTAAAGACCAGTTGTACGCGCGTATCTAGGTGGCAAGGTAAAATATAACCAATGGCGCCCGGTGTGCTGGTGACAAAGCGTAACATCGCCTCTTCAGAGGCAACGACATAAGGCGGGGTAATACCCTGAAAATATTGCTCATTCCAGTAAGATTCTAATTCATCGGGACGCTTATTAAATAAACTTAACGAAAAGGCTTGGCGTAGCGGATGCTCGGGACTTAAATTGAGCGGAATCCAGCGTTTACCGGCATCGTTAACTAATGCTTTTTTAAGAAAAATATTTTCCAAACGCTTAGGCGTCATATCTTTAAACGTTGTTTCTGGCTGCGTAATCACATAAATTTCATCAGCGCGCGCCAATGCTGTGACCAGCAAGCATAAGGAGCAGAGCGTTTTCAGGTATTGCATCTTCATTAGAAAAACATTGCGATAGATGCAAAAAAACCACTAGGCGCAACAAACTCATTGCCTTGCCCGTATAAATATTCGGCTTTAAAAACCAGTGGCGTAAAAGGCCGCCAGGCTAGTCCAGAGACGCCAATGTCGGTGTTGGTAGGTAGAAATCGATGTGTACCATTAATATGCTCATAGCGATTGATGAGATAAAAATCGTAAGGTAATGGGATAACGCTTTGTAGATAAAGTCCTTGTTCTTCGCCTTGATTATCGTCGGCAGATCGGTAAATCGCTTCTAATTCCAGTTCGTAACCGTCTTTTTTCCATAAAAAATCAATGCCATATAGCTCATTACGCGTTTTATGGGTCACTGTTTTGTTTTTAAAATCGATGAACGATGCGCCTAGTTGTAGATGGTCAGAAATCTCAAACTCTATTCTGCCACCTAAACCATTTTCAAAACCTAATTCGTTATCTAAAACGTCTAAATCGGCAGAGTCATCAGCATAGAACGAAATGTTTAAGTTGCGCTCAGCAACAACAAAACGCTGTGTTAGCATGATGCCGCTGGCATGAGATGTGAATAAACGCCTTTCAGTGACTAACGGTC
>CAWUNX010000085.1:0-10840 GCA_963923905.1 uncultured Methylocucumis sp. | reverse complement strand
CTCCTATGCCAAGTGCTAATACCTGGCTTAGGTTATCCAGAGCCGCTACAGATTTTTGCAGGGCTTGCTGGCTTTTTAGCAACCGTCGCGCAAGAAAATCCAAGATTGACCACACAACTTATCGCCTTAGAAAAAAACGCTAATGCGCAACAGATTGTGCCATTACTGGCTCAACACGCGGCATCAGGGTTTACCCGTTATCAAAACAGCCAGTATTTACGACAAACCTGGCAAGAAGCAGCATTAAATCCCAGCACAGCGATACAATGGCGACAATCCGGCGTGTATTTAATCACTGGCGGTGCAGGTGGTTTAGGCTTAATTATTGCCGAAGCCATCGCTAAACAATGCCCTGATGTAGTATTGCTATTGACGGGACGCCGCTCGCTCAACCATGACGACACCTGTTTTAAAGCGTTAGCTGATTTAGGCGTTCACTTTGAATATCACCGCTTAGACGTTGCTGACTCATCCGCCATAAATGCGTTCATCACTGAGCTAAAACAACGCTACCCGACGATTAACGGCATTATTCACGCGGCTGGTATTACCCACGATCAACTCTTCATCTCTAAATCAGAGCAAACCCTGCTCACCGTGTTAGCCCCTAAAGTGCAAGGCTTAGTGAGCTTGGATTTAGCGACGCGCGGCTTAGATTTAGACTGGCTGGTGTTATTCTCATCAGTCGCTGCCTTTGGTAATCCCGGGCAAGCTGATTATGCCGCCGCCAACGGCTTTATGGATGCTTATTGTCACTACCGCAACCAACTCAGCCAAGATTCATCGCTCACCGGCGAACAAAAGCCTTACGGTCTCACGTTAACGATAAACTGGCCGTTATGGGCCGACGGCGGCATGAGCGTTCCAGAAACCGTGAAACGACAAATGTGGACTCACGCTGGAATAACCCCGCTAAGCACTGAGTTAGGTTTACAGGCATTTAACCAAATAGTAGCGTCAGCACTCACACAAACCTTAGTATTAGCTGGTGATTTAAAAAGGCTTCGTGCAGATTTATTAACACCTACGCAGCCTAAACCAGCCAGCCAAACCAGTATTAAACCCAGCACAGAAACACTTGAAATCCAACTCATTGGCTATTTAAAAAAACTACTCAGCGAGCTGTTAAAACTACCCGCACACCAAATTGATGAACATAGCCCATTAGAGAGTTACGGCGTCAATTCCGTGGTCGCGTTAAGCTTAACCAATGAACTCGAAAACCATTTAGGCAGCTTGCCTAAAACCTTATTCTTTGAATACCCGAGCTTAGCGCAAGTCAGCGCTTATTTAGCCAATAACTACCGCCAAGCGTTACAAGAGAACTTAGGTCTAATCGACGGCACTGCTGACCAGCCAACCTTAGCAACGTCCACCGAACCAGAGCCGGTTAAACCCGAGCAAACTCACAGAGACATCGCGATTATCGGCTTAGGTGGACACTTGCCAAATGCCGACACGCTAGAGCAATTTTGGCAACATTTAGTTAATGGCGAGAGTAGTATCACCGAAATCCCCGCCACGCGTTGGGATTGGCAAGCGCTAGCGGATACGGCACATACCCGCTGCCACTGGGGTAGTTTTATCAATAACGTGGCGGCATTCGACCCGTTGTTTTTTAATATCACGCCTAAAGATGCGCCTTACATAGACCCTATGGAGCGGTTATTTTTAGAAACTGTTTGGCAGGTATTAGAAAGCTCAGGTCAATTAGGCGAACGCTTAAGCCATTGTTATCAACAGCAAGTCGGTGTCTTTGTCGGGGCCATGTATCAGCATTATCGAGACTGGCTGACGGATTCTGAGCTACCTAGCAGCTTATTATCATCGTTTAGTGCCATCGCCAATCGTGTATCGTATTTTTTTAATTTTCAGGGTCCTAGCGTCGCCGTAGATACCATGTGTTCATCGACGGGTATTGCCTTACACATGGCATGTACTAGCTTGCTGAACGGTGAAATCAAGCTCGCTATTGTCGGCGGCGTTAATTTATCGTTACATCCAAATAAATACCAAGGCTTAAATCAAACGCAATTAGCCGCGAGTCGCGCAGACAGTATCAGTTTTGCTGACGGTGATGGTTATATTCCAGCAGAAGCAGTCGGCGCTATCGTGTTAAAACCGTTAACGGCGGCCTTAGCTGACGGTGATGAAGTGTTAGCCGTAATTAAAGCCACGGCGGTTAATCATGCCGGACAAGGTTCAGGCTTTGCTACACCTAACCCTGCGGCGCAAGCTGAACTGATACAAGCGTGTTTGGATAAAGCCCAAGTGACTGCCGACTCAATTACTTATGTCGAAGCCGCCGCTAATGGCATGGCCTTAGCGGATGCGTTGGAATTCAGCGCGCTACGCAAAGTCTTTGCCAATACCACCACACCATGCGCACTAGGCTCTGTTAAAGCCTTACTAGGCCATGCGGAAGCCGCATCTGGTTTCACGCAACTGGCTAAAACCGTATTGCAATTGCAACATCAACATATCACGCCGATTCCTGAACCGACTCGCACTAACCCAGCGATAGAGTTAACCGATACGCGTTTTTATTGGCCGCGCCAATCAAGTCCATGGCCGTCAAATGGTGCAGAACCCAGACGAGTATTAATCAATTCGTTTGGTGCCGGTGGCTCAAATGCGTGCATCATTGTTGAAGAATTCATTAAACCGGAAATAACCACGCCCAGTGATGAACACCTGCCGTCACTGTGTTTATTCTCCGCTAAAACTCAAACGCAACTCATGGCTGTTATTCAACAGCTTGTCGCTTATTTACAGCACACAGAGGTTAATCTTGCCGATTTAGCTTACACCTTACAAACGGCACGCCAACACATGACGTTGCGCTTAGCCATTATTGCTAGCACTCAAGACGATTTATTAACCCAATTACACGCTTATTTATCGGGTCAGACCGATACATTATTAATAGGCGATATGAATACCGACACGACAACGATTAAACAACGTGTTGCGGGCCACGATGGCATGGAACAATTAGCGCAAGCATTTCAACAACACGACTGGTCAACCTTGGCGTATTACTGGGTGAGCGGTGTTACGCTGCCTTGGCTAAGCTATTACCGCGCTGAACCGCGTGGTTTGCTCACTTCGTTACCGACGTATCCATTTACTACAGAACAATATTGGTTATCCCGCCCTGAGCAACAGCCATCTTCGATGTTAACAGCAGGGTATCGCATCGCGTACCCGGCCAAATGGGCTAGGAGACTCAAAGCTGCAAAGAAATCCCGTCTGCATTCCCACGCCAAGCGTGGGAACGAGGTTAACACACCTGATATTGAAGCTACAGCATCCACAACCGATATTCACCAATTTTTAACCTCGTATTTAACCAGTGAATTACTAATCCCCGCCGAGCAAATACAACCGACAAAACCTTTACAAGACTACGGTATTCATTCGATAGCCGCCGTGCAATTATTAAACGCCGTCAGTGGTTTTATTGGTGTCGCGATACCTGGGCGGGCGTTATTAGAGCACCCCACGCTAAACGCGCTAGCAGACTATATCGAAGGCTTGCTGCACAATGCTAGCGAAGCAGAACAACCCCACGTTAATGAAACCCATGATATAGAGCAGACTGTTGAACAAGCCCCCGTCGATAACCTAGCAACACGTCAACCGCTATCAGAGGGTCAAAAAGGCTTATGGCTATTACAAAAAATGCAGCCTGAATCCAGCGCCTATAACGTACCCATCGCATTTTGTTGGCGACAACCAATTGATGTCGCCGTGTTAGCGCAATGCTATCAGTATTTATTAGCCACCTTCCCTATTTTGACCACGCGCATTATCGAAGACCAAGGCGAACTGTATCAAATCACTCGCGACCCTGGCTTAAGCGCTTTCACGCATGAACATGCCGACGAACTCAGCGAAGCACAACTACAACAACGTTTACAAACGTTAAGCAAGCAAACGTTTAATCTGGAGCAAGAGTCATTATTTAGAATGACGGTGTGGACGAGTCGGCAACAGCCAACGACGGTATTATTGGTGTTACACCATATTATTACTGACGGCCGTTCCTCAGCCTTGTTATTATCAGCGTTAGTCAGCGCGTATCACGCGTTTATCAATAACGAGCTACCACAAAGGCTACAGCAGCCGGTAAGCCGTTATTATGATTTCGTCAATGCCCAACAACAGATGCTAAACACAGCAGAGGGGCAAGCCCATTTAGCATACTGGCAACAGCAGCTTAGTGAGTTACCGCGCCTAGACTTAGCTTACGATTACCCAGCCACAAGCAGCAAAACCAGTATAGGCCAAAGCGTACATTCATCGGTCCCGCCCTTACTGACGCGCCAGCTTAAGGCCTTAGCCAACGAGTATAAAACATCGCTATCCGATGTCTTACTAAGCGCCTTTTTTGTCTTATTATTCCGCTATACCGGACAAACCGATATTGGCTTAGGGATGCCCACCTTAGGACGCCGTGATAAACGTTATGACGAGGTATTAGGCTATTTTGTCAATATGATGGTGGTACGGGCTCAGCTTAATCCTCAGCAAACGTTTAGTGAGTTAGTCAAAGCGTTACAACTCACCGTTATCGATGGCTTAGACCATGCGGAATATCCATTCCCCGCGCTGGTCAGAGGCTTAGCAGAGCCAACACCGCTCTATCAAGTAGCCTTTGCGTACCAAAACTTTGCCCCAGGCCATGACAATGGCTGGTTACCTGAGCTTGAGTTTAATCAGGATATACGGCAAGAAGGCGCTGACGCACTCGGTTTGGAAATTTATGAACAAGCCGGTGGCTTGCAATTAAGCATGGATTTTGCTGCCAATATCTTTAATGAGTCCACCGTATTAGCGCTATTAAAACATTACACAATTCTATTAGCCGAACTGGTGAAAAATCCGGAGCGTCCGATTAGTAGCTACGATTTATTAGCGCAAGCCGAACAACGCTTAATTCTCAATGAATGGAATCATACGCCAAAACCGAGTGACCTTAATCTTACCGAGCAAACGCTACCTGAGTTATTCCAACAACAAGCGAAACTGACGCCTAAGCGTATCGCACTCATCGCAGGCAAACACTCTGTCAGCTATAAAGACCTACATCAGGCCGTCCGCCAATTAACGCGTCAATTGTTAAAGCTCACAGTAAAACCAGGCGATGTCGTCGCGGTCAGTCTTAACCGCTCACCCGAAGCAGTCATAAGCCTACTCGCGGTCTTTCAAGCCGATGCGATTTATTTACCGATAGACCCAGACTTACCGGCTGCGCGTATTGAAGTCATGTTAAACCGTGCCGGTGCGCGCTTATTAATAACCGATAGCCGTATCGATACCGCTAACGGGTTGACGATGCCTATAGAAACGCTTTACATAGACTTGCTACGCACTAGCATCAACACAGACTTATTTAAAAGCCCACCTTTAGTACACCCCGAACACACGGCTTATTTGCTTTATACATCAGGCTCAACCGGCGAACCTAAAGCCGTCGCCGTATCCCATGCCGCCTTAAGCCAGCACTGCCAAACCGTCAAACACGCTTATCAACTGACTGAACAAGACCGCATCTTGCATTTTGCGCCGTTTAGCGTCGATGCCTCATTAGAACAACTCTTACCCGGCTTAATCACTGGTGCAACCATTATTTTACGCGATGAGGACTTAGGTTCAGCACAGCAGTTTTTACAACAACTTAACATGCTCAACATCAGCGTGTTGGATATACCACCCGCATTCTGGCATGAATTATTATCAACCAGCCAACCACCAACATTGCCCAAGCTCCGCTTAATTATCACCGGTGGTGAAGCACTTAAACGCGATACGTACCAACGCTGGCGTCGCAGTCCCTACGCCAACATACGTTGGCTAAACGCCTACGGCCCTACCGAAACCACGATTACTAGCACCCTGTATCAACTAGGCGATACGCTAGATGAACGCGACGCTAAACCGTTTTTACCGATTGGCCGCCCTCTACCTGGCGAAACAGTTTATATCCTAGATGCTTATGGCAATCCAGTACCGCCTGGCGTTGCGGGTGAATTGCATATAGGCGGTCACAGCCTGGCTTTAGGCTATTGGCAACAACCCGAACTCACGGCAGAAAAATTCATCACACACCGCTCAAGCGAACACGGCTTGTTATACAAAACGGGCGATTTAGCCCATTGGCGTCAAGACGGCGTTATCGTGTACTTAGGCCGTACTGACCATCAAGTCAAACTACGTGGCTACCGCATAGAATGCGCAGAAATCGAAGCCCGATTAAGCCAACACCCTAGCATCACTGAAAGCGCTGTCCTACTCGATACGACTAACCAGCTCAGCGCATACTGTGTCGTCAAACCAGGGTTTAGCCTAAATTCAGCCGAGTTAACCACATTCTTAGCTGAAACCCTGCCTGACTACATGCTGCCCGCTAATTTCATCGCAGTCACCGAGATTGCTCGCACGCGTAGCGGCAAAGTAAACCGCCAAACTTTAAGCCAACGCGCAGCTAAACCCCAAGAGTCCAGTGTTTTTATTGCCCCACAAACTGCGATGGAACAACGTATCGCTGCGATTTGGCAAGACATACTCAATTTGCCTCAAATCAGCCTATATGATGACTTTTTTGACCTAGGCGGTCATTCCTTGTTAGCTGTGCGTTTACTCACAGCGTTACAGCAAGCCTTCGGCATTGAATTATCGCTGTCCAAACTTTTGCAAACACCAACTATCAGTGCGATGGCGAAAAAACTCGACGCACTCAAATCTGTAGCCTGGACACCTATTGTTAGCCTACAAAACCAAGGTCAACAGAACCCAATCTTCTGCTTACACGCGGCGGGCGGCCATGTGTTAGCTTACCGCAAGCTGGCTATGCAACTTGGCAAACAACAGCCGGTCTATGGCCTAGAATCGCCAGGCGTCAACAACCAAGCACTACCCACCAGCTTTGAGCAACTTGCCAGCTTTCACCTAACTGCTATACGCCAGCAGCAACCCCAAGGGCCTTACCATTTATTAGGCTGGTCATTAGGTGGCGTATTAGCGTATGAAATCGCTAGACAATTACAAAACCTAGGCGAAACAGTGGCTGTACTCGCATTAATAGACGCTCACACACCCAAAGCCTTGCAATTACTTGATGCAGATATTAATCAACTACTAACCGCTCAAGCCGACCCAGAGCTAGTGCTACTGCATCATTTCGCCAAAGAATTAAACGTAAATTTAAGCCTAGAACGCTGGCAAAACATCATCTTAAGCGACGACCGCATCGACTGTTTTATCGAGCAAATAAAAAGCAAAGATTCGCCACTACAAGTGTTAAGCAAAAGCAAGCTCATGCAACAGTTCAATATTTATCAAGCCCATTGCCAACTACTCAATGCCTACCAAGCTAAGCCTTATGCCGGCAATGTCGTACTGTTTGGTAACGAACGCCATTTAGACAGCAATTGGCTAGAACTGATAACAGGTAATGTCTCTATCGTTAATATCAACGCCGATCACTATGCGATGATGTCGGCAGGCAATACCGCAATCATCGCGAGTCAGCTCAATGCTATAACGCATAATCAATAATAAGCGGCGCATGGTCGGAAAAGCGTTGCTCTTTATAAATTGAGCACGATAACACCTTATCTTTTAACGAAGCGCTAATCAGATGATAATCAATCCGCCACCCCACATTATTAGCCCAGGCTTGGCCTCGATTAGACCACCACGTGTATTGCTCAGGCGCTTCATTAACCAATCTAAATGCATCATACCAAAGCCCAGTGGCAAATAACTGCGTTAACCACTCACGCTCTTCGGGTAAAAAACCCGAATTTTTTTGATTGCTACGCCAGTTTTTTAAATCGATTTCTTTATGCGCGATATTAATATCACCGCAGATAATTACATCGCGCCCCGACTGTCCACGCTGTTGTAAATAAGGCGTAAACCTATCCATGTATTGATATTTAATGGCTTGACGCTCATCACCCGAAGTACCCGACGGTAAATACAGTGAAACCACACTGAGATTACCGAATTTTGCTTCGATAAAACGACCTTCATAATCAAAATCACCCCAACCAATACCGTATTGAACGTCATCAGGTTGCTGCAAACAATAAAGCGCAACACCGCTATAACCTTTTTTCTGCGCATCATGATAAAAACAATGATAACCGCGAGGATGAAAACATTCGGCACTGAGTTGGTCGATTTGCGCTTTGGTTTCTTGAATACAGACCACATCGGCCTGTTGTGCCAACATCCAAGAAAAAAAGCCTTTGCGTTCGGCTGAGCGAATGCCGTTTGCGTTTAATGTAATAATGCGCATAGTAAAATAAGTTGCGAAAATGTAAGGGAAACCTTATTATACCTGGCTTTTTAAAGCTAAAGCCCGCAGGGTAGTGATAACACTATGAAACCAGATATTCATCCTAACTATAAGCAAATTACCGTGACTTGCGGCTGTGGTAACACCTTCGTCACTGGTTCAGTCATCGGCAAAGATTTGTTAATCGAAGTATGCTCCGCTTGCCACCCATTTTATACCGGCAAACAACGCGTCGTTGACACTGCTGGCCGCGTTGATAAATTCCGTAAGAAATACGGTCGTTAATACGCTAACAAGCATTGCTTTCCCTCTCCCTACCGGAGAGGGTTGCTATCAAAAACATCCTCCTGATAGACGGACAACGTCTCCTCGCAGATAAAGCCATCAAGGCAGACTCTTGCAAAAATATACGCTGAACAGTCATGTTCGGTTTTTTAAGAAGCCACAGCTAAACCGGCTCGACTGCCCTATTGAAAAATCATCTGAATAGATTAAATTCAGTTAAAATAGCGTTTGGCAATCTCATCATTCTTGCCCCAGCCTTTTTCAATCCACTGCTGACTTGATTTGTTAAATAAACGAGATGCTGGAAAAAAAGCAAGATAGCCATCGCTGTCAACAATAACTTAATCTCTGTATAAGAGAAGTTTTAGACTTGCAGGAAATGTAATGAACACAAGCAAAATTGGATTTATTGGAGGCGGCAATATGGCCTCTAGCTTAATTAACGGCTTATGCCAAAGTGGTCATAAACCTGAAAATATATGGGTTTCAGATATTAACGCTAATGTTTTAACCACGTTAAACAGCTCTTTAAATGTTAATACGTTAACAGATAATATTGAATTACTGAATAATGTCGATGTTGTCGTCTTAGCGGTAAAGCCCCAAGTACTTAAACAGGTAGCACTCACGTTAGCATCGGCTTTATCACAGAAACCTATTTTGGTTATTTCAATCGCAGCCGGAATTTCGCAAGCTAGCCTAAGTCACTGGTTAGGCGAATCTTTGGCTATTGTGCGCTGTATGCCTAATACGCCCGCGTTAGTCCTAACCGGAGCGACAGCGTTACATGCTAATTCAAATGTCACCGCTACACAGCGGGATTTGGCGGAAAATATTATGCGCGCCGTTGGCATCGCATTATGGGTAGAGCAAGAAACTGCACTCGATGCAGTCACCGCATTGTCTGGCAGCGGACCTGCCTACTTTTTCTTAATGATGGAAGCAATGGAAAATACCGCATTATCCTTCGGCTTAAGCCATGATATAGCGCGTTTACTGATACAACAAACAGCGTTAGGTGCTGCGAAAATAGCTTTAGAATCAGAAGAGTCGCCGGAACAATTACGCTTTCGGGTTACGTCACCTGGCGGTACCACAGAACAAGCCATTGCCGCATTCCAACAAGGTGGTTTTAACGAGTTAGTCAGCACCGCGCTGACTGCGGCAAGAAATAGGGCAATCGAGTTATCCAAACAAATGGAGCAAAGTAATGGCTAGCAATTATTTCACTGACCCGCTGGTTCTAGTTATTGACAGCGTATCTTCGCTGTACATCTTAGCCGTTTTATTAAGATTTCTGTTGCAATGGTGTAGCGCCCCCTATTACAACTCTATTTCACAATTTTTAATTACGCTCACTCATCCGCCATTAAAAATCTTACGCAGATTTATTCCGCCTATTGGCAAGATAGACAGTGCGTCGCTAGTTTTGGTGTTAAGCTTGCAAATGCTTACTAATGTTTTAATATTGTTATTAAATAAGCATACGATTAATATCGGTGCGCTTGCGGTATTATCGTTAGCCGACTTAATCTCGTTATCATTTAATATTTTTATCTTTGCCGTTTTTGCCAGAGCTATTTTAAGCTGGATAAACCCAGGCAGTTATGATGCCGTCAGTTCAGTATTAACGAGCTTAACAGACCCTGTGTTGAACTTATGCCGAAAATTTATACCTATCGTGGGCGGTTTCGACTTATCGCCGTTAGCGGCGTTATTAATGTTACAACTTGCTAGAATGATGGTTCTTCCACCGTTTCAACAACTAGCAGCAATACTTAGTTAACTAGTAAATAGCTCTAATCGCTCATCTTTACTCTGATTAACCTATGTGCTTAGCAAACAACTTTCACTTTTCGATGACTGCTAAAACCTTTTCACTATTCTTGCTTTTAAGCTGTTTGACCGGGATGCTATTCAGCGAAACTGTATTTGCTAAGCGCATGTATCGCTTAGTTGACCAATACGGTAACACCTTATTCTCTGATCAAGTTCCCGTTGAACAAAGCAAAGATCGTCGAGAACTGCTTAGCCCGTCTGCGCGCATTTTGGAAGTCACAGAAAAAGCTAAAACCAAAGAGCAAATTGAGATAGACAAACACTTAGCGGAATTACGCAAAGAAGAAGAAAAACTGATTGCTAGACAAAAAGTTAACGATAACGCCTTATTATTAACCTATCATTCAAAAGAAGAGTTATACCTGTCTCTTATACACATCTCCGAGCCCACGAGACCAGAGAGGA
>CAWUNX010000084.1:0-10855 GCA_963923905.1 uncultured Methylocucumis sp. | reverse complement strand
CTCGTGGGCTCGGAGATGTGTATAAGAGACAGGTACGTCTTCTTATACGCGTAACCACCATAACAGCACTATGTGTAAGGCTAAAGCCAACGGCAATTACATTAATTCTATTTTGGCGTTGCAAGAAGCTTTAGCGACCGGTTACGATGAAGCGTTAATGTTAGATCATGAAGGTTTTGCAGCTGAAGGCAGTGCAGAAAATTTATTTATTGTTCGTAATGGCAAAATTTATACGCCAGAAACCACATCAGCGTTAGAAGGCATTACGCGCGATAGCGTTATTACGATAGCGCGCGAACAAGGTTTTGACGTGATTGAAAAACGCATTACGCGTGATGAGATTTATGTCGCTGATGAAGCGTTTTTCACTGGCTCAGCAGCAGAAGTGACGCCAATACGCGAGTTAGATAATCGCAAAATTGGTAGTGGCAGCCGTGGCGAAGTGACTCATAAGTTACAAACACTGTATTTTGATGCGGTTAATGGTCGTTTAGATAGTCACAGCGATTGGTTGACGTATCTTGGTTAAACGCATACTCATCGTCGGCCCATCTTGGGTAGGCGATATGGTCATGGCGCAAAGCTTGTTTAAATTAATCAAACAAGCGACGCCTGACGCTATGCTTGATGTGCTAGCCCCGGCGTGGACACTGCCGTTATTAAATTATATGCCTGAGGTCGAAAACGGTATCGCTATGCCGGTTACGCATGGTCAGTTGGGTTTAACTCAGCGCTATCGTTTAGGCCGTCAGTTACGTGCGCAGCAATATAGTCAAGCGCTAGTGTTGCCGAATTCATGGAAATCGGCGTTGATTCCTTGGTTTGCTACTATTCCAATACGCACGGGTTTTATTGGCGAATGCCGTTATGGCTTGCTGAATGATAGCCGGCGTTTAGATAAGATGTTGTTACCTATGACGGTACAGCGCTTTGCTGCATTAAGTTTAGCTGGCGCCATTACAAGCACGCCAGATTTTCCAAATCCGCGTTTGGAGGTTAGCACTGAAGCGCGCCAAGCCGTTGCGGCAAAATTTGCCGTCGATACTCAAACAAAATTACTTGCGTTATGTCCCGGGGCTGAATACGGTCCGGCGAAACAATGGCCTAGCGACTACTTCGCTGAATTAGCGAAAGCAAAACACGCGCAAGGCTGGCAAGTTGGCTTGTTTGGCTCGACTAAAGACAAGCCTGTTGCCGAGGCGATTAATCGGGTATCAGGTAACGTGTGCCAAGATTTTACTGGGCGCACTGATTTAGCCGATGCGGTCGCGCTACTCGCTTTAGCCGATAGCGTCGTCAGCAACGATTCGGGGTTAATGCATGTCGCCGCCGCATTAGATAAACCAGTGATTGCACTGTTTGGCTCATCCAGTCCAACGTTTACACCGCCGTTATCGGATAAAGCGCAGGTCATGTCATTAAACTTAAGTTGTTCACCGTGTTTTAAGCGTGTGTGTCCTTTGTATGCTAAAGACGATAAGCGTTATTTAGAATGTTTAACCGGTATTAAACCTGAGCACATCCTGAGCTTGTTACCGTCATGAAGATTGCTATTGTCAGACTATCAGCCTTAGGTGATTTAGTGCATAGCATGATTGGCTTGCAGTTTATTAAGGCTAAGTATCCAGACTGCCAAATCGATTGGTTAGTGGAAAGTCGCTACGCCGAGCTATTAGCCGACCAACCTGATATTCACCAAGTATTAACCATAGACATAAAAGCGCTAAAACATGACTGGCGCGGGTTTAACCAGCAATTACAACGGCTTAAGACTTATCGTCAGCAGCAATATGATTTAGTGATTGATGCACAAGGCTTGTTGAAATCCGCCGTGTGTGCACGCTTACTGGGCACAACGGTAGCCGGTTTTAATGCCGATTCGATACGCGAACGCGCGGCAGCTTGGCTTTATCAGCGAAAAATCGCTTGTCCGTATGATGTCAACACCATAGACCGTAACGCCAAAGTAGTATCCGAACCTTTGGGTTTTTCTATTACGCCGCAGCAAATCCACAATAAACAAGCCTTTTTGTTCTACCACACGCCAGACCTGGAGCTAGAGCCATGGCTAAGCGCAACACAAAAAAATGTGTTATTCGTTATTGGCTCAACCTGGCCTAGCCGCAATTATCCGGCTGAGCACTTTGTGACCGTCGCTAACCAACTCAAACAAAATACCTTAGTGCTATGGGGTAACGAAACGGAAAAAGCCAGCGCTGAAGCTATGGCTAAACAATCGTCATTTATTCGAGTATTGCCTAAATTGGATTTAAACGCATTAAAAGCGTTGATAGCCTCAGTGGATTTAGTCATAGGCAACGACACCGGCCCAACTCACATGGCCTGGGCAATGAATATTCCATCCATCACTTTATTTGGCCCCACACCCGTCAGCCGGGTGTATCAAACCACTATTAACAAGGTGTTAAAGTCGCCGTCTGAAGTGAATCCGTTTAAACTCAATAAACAGGATTTTTCGATTCATCAGATTAAGGCCGAGGATGTGGTAAAGCTGGCGCAGGGGTTGCTTGGACAGATGACGCAATAGGTTTATTATTGACTTTTCTATGGCAATTTGGTTTTTAGAGACGGTTTTAATGAAAATTACATTATTAACCACAAAAGCAGCCGAAAAGTTAAAGTCTTAATACTTAGTTAATTCATTGAACTATACCTTAGCGCGGCTAGGCTCTGAGTTGCTGTTTGTCTGTGACATTTTACCAAGCTTTTGTTAACAATTCGTTCACTTCAATCAAATATAGTGTGTTTGCGTTACAGCTAAGACCTACAACTTAAAATATAACTAATTTATAAACTATGTTTTTAATTTTAAATTAGTAGCTTAACTTACTTAATTACTAATACAGATATTAAACATAAATTAGCAATTATGAAATAACAAGGTCGTTGGTATGTTGCAATAGAAGTACTACCTGCTAACACTTATTAATTTAACTCATTGAGGTGAACACAATGAAAACAAAGCAAGCAATCACTGAAAATATTAACTCAGATGTGAGCATAGAATCGATTATTACCGGTACAGAAGATACTGACGAGTTATTCGGTTTTAATGGCCAAAACGATACGATTTATGGCTATGGTGGTGGAGACATTCTATACGGCTTATCAGGAGACGATTGGCTGGATGGCGGTCTTGGCAACGATATACTGGAAGGTGGTAATGGCTCAGATAGATTGCTAGGCAATGTCGATGATGACTTCTTGTACGGTGAAGGCGGAAATGACTATTTAGATGGCGGCCTAGGAAATGATACTTTAAGTGCCGGCCCTGATGATGACAAACTTTTTGGTGGTGACGGCGATGATGATTTGTTCGGTGATGATGGACTTGATGAGCTAAACGGTGGCAAGGGCAACGACATCTTGCACGGTGATAATTGGGAAGATACTTTATTAGGTGCTGATGGCGATGATACCTTATATGGCGGTGAAGGTTACGATGATTTAGATGGTGGTCTTGGTAAAGATGTCTTGTACGGTGGCGACGATGGTGACAGGCTAACAGGCGGCGAGGGTGATACGTTGATTGGAGGTGCAGGTAATGATTATTATCTCATTCAAAGTGATTCCAGCCTAATCGTTGAAAATAATGGCGAAGGATACGATCATGTTT
This sequence comes from uncultured Methylocucumis sp., assembly GCA_963923905.1. Lineage (GTDB taxonomy): Bacteria > Pseudomonadota > Gammaproteobacteria > Methylococcales > Methylomonadaceae > Methylovulum. The sequence continues at coordinate 7,218 of CAWUNX010000084.1, read as the reverse complement.
TAAGCGACCGAGATTTTACATTACCTGAATTCTTCGAAAGCCTAGAACTGGTGGATGGAAGTGCTGCGATTTATGGCACTGGAAATCAACATAACAACAGCATTCAAGGTAATCAACAAGATAATTTCTTAATGGGACTAGGCGGTGATGACAATCTTTACGGCGGAGAAGGCAATGATTCGTTATCAGGAGGAGATGGTAACGATTGGTTATTAGATATACAGGGTAATGATTGGCTATTAGGCGGAGAAGGCAATGACAATTTATGGGGCGGTGGCGAAAAAGACACGCTAGAAGGTGGCTTAGGTGATGACACGTATACCATCGATAGTCTTGACCATTACATAATCGAAACTGATGGAACGAGTGGCGGTATCGATAAGGTAATAAGCTTAATAAAAAAATTCGAATTGCCTAACGATATCGAACAACTCACACTTGGTTCAGCACGATATATCGTTTTCGGCATAGGTAACGAGAATGATAACGCCATCACCGGCAATACCTTCCGTAATGTTTTAAGAGGTCAAGGTGGCAATGATGATTTATATGCCGGTGCTGGAGCGGATGTAGTCATTGGCGGGCTGGGTGAAGACAAAATCTACTTAGCAGAGTCTGGTAATCAAAGAAGGGCGACCGATACTGTCTTAATCTCGGCGGGTGAAAGCTTAACGGATGCTTTCGATGTTGTTTCGGGTTTCAAATTAGTTGATCTCGGTAATCCTAAAATTGCCGCTGATCGCTTAAATTTAGACAACACTGTCATCGCTACGAACACAAGCGGGACAGATGGCGTTGATACCGTTAATCTTCATAGTCATGCAATTACTAACGGCATTATAACTTTCGATGACCAAGACCAGTTCTCAACCGCATTAACGCTGGACACTTCATCTGTCGAAGTTGTATTCAATTATCTGAAACTTAACATTGTTAACGGAGAAACAGTCGCTTTTATTGCTGATGGGAATACTTTTGTCTTTCAGGATAATGGCAACCTAGACACCGCCGTGCAATTAAGCGGCGTCGTAGCTAGCAATATCAATGTCGATGGTTTAACCAATGGTGGGATTTGGCTAATCTAAAGCATTCAGGTGGGCAACGGTTTTTTGCCCACCAATACAGCAGGAAGTCTCTCTTTCAATTACTTTGTGATGAATGTGCTGGTGCAAAATGCACAGCTCGTACTACAGAAATTAAAATTCGTAAACGATTGCTGCGCCACTGCGACGCGTCCGCTCTCATCGCCCAAAGTTAAATGGCGTAAGATGGCGTTGTCGTGGGCAGTGATTTACTCAAGCCAGAAGCGTACAAGGTGATTCTGTCATGCTTCAAAATCTCTAATCTACTTCATTTAACAATGTTATTGGTCTTTCCCATCCAAAACAACAAGGATGCCAGTTCTTATCGGATTTGGATAGGTCGGTTGGTTAGACGCTTACAGAGATAACGCCAGTATTATTCATCTTTAAAAAACCTCTGCTTCAACCAATAATCCACACTAACCCAGCGACCGCTGCCGATGAAAAATAATACCAGCAGCATAATGAAATAGGTTGCGGCAAATTCAATACCGTTATTTAACACGACAAAGCTACCATTTTCGGTTAACCAGGCGTAATCGCCGTTGTTTTGTAAAATTTCTTTTGCGCGGTCTAAACGTTCAATAGCGCCTAACGTGCGTTCAGTAGCAAATAGGCCGCTTCCGGTAGCAATGGCTAGCCAGCCGTTATGCCAGTGCACGGAGTAGGCGGCGACTACCATAATCACCATAAGAGGTATTGTCATGAAGCGTGTGGCGAAGCCGACAAGTAAAAATAAGGCGCCTAGGGTTTCAAACATACCGACTAGAAACACCATTAAATACGGTATGGGGAAACCTAAACTACTGCCAAACCACTCGGCGGTATCGCTAAAATGGGCTAGTTTTTGCGAACCAGCCATCCAGAGCACAGGCGCTAAGTACAGACGTAATAATAACGGCGCTAGAAAATCGGCGATTTGCGCTTTATCGCAGCAGGTTCTGACACAACGAATGCAAGTAGGTGAGTGTTGTTGTAAAAAAACTTTGATGACAGACATATAGTCTTGATTCATATTTCCTCCTCATTAATAGTTGAATACCGTGACACGGTTTATGGTTTTAGTTATTACAGAATTGGGTGTTGTTGGTCGTTTGAGTGATTGAAAGGGTTTGTGTACCGCCATCCGGTACGGTAAACAACAGGCTATGAGCGTTGGCATTAACCGCTTGGTTGGTTGCTAACACACCACTGACTGAGCCTGAAATTGAATAACAGCCTGCCGTTAAATCAGCGACTAAATGCCTGGCATGAGCCTGTGTTGATGCGGGAGTGTCATAACTGATTTGTGAATAAACAGCGGCATTTTGCTTGTGAGCGATAAAACACAGCGTTGATGCACATGCTCCCAGGGCTTTTGCTGAGCTAATTAACGCGGCATTTTTTAAGGCCGTCGTGCTTGAATTCGCTTGCGTGGGTTGTAATACCGTAATAATTCGGTGTTGTAGCGCGGTTGCAAACGTTTTATGCACTTGCGAGCCTATCATCGAGGTTTGGATTTGCCAGTTATCAACTGCGTTAGCCCAAGGTTCAGGCGCGATATTCCATGCTTCGGTGGTTTGTGGGGTTAACACGCGGATTAAGGTTTGATGTGTGCCTTGCTCGCTAGGTACGCTGACCATATCGGTAGCGAGTTGTGTTGATAACAACGTCGGATTTTGCGTTCTAAAACGTAAACCAACCGGTTTTGAACGGGCTAAATCAACCCGGTCAAGCAAAAACACCAGTTCGGTTTTACCATCATAAACAAAACTGCGTGTGTATTTTTTGACCGGTTGGCGGCAGGTGCCTGAACAGTCTGCCCAAATATTTTCCGGTACGTTATAGCTATGGTCAGCATTTAACCGGGTATACAGCAGCTTTTGTTTCTCATCGGCTCTACCTGATTCTAAATACGCTGATTGTTGGTTGAAATAGACAATCGGGCCACCGTTATCATAGGCTTCGTTATTATTCGGCACGGCTTCGTTAGGAATCGACAGCGAATTCCATAACGTAAACGGGTAGATAGCGGCCTCATTACCGCCATAATTTAGCGGTTCAGTCAGTAAATAGTCGCCATTGCGCCATAACCAAAATGAGCCAGCACTATTGTGCATGTGGTCAGCGATATAAGAGCCAATACCATAAAATCCGCCCCATGTGACTTTTTCGGCGTCGGTGTAAGGCGGTTCAGCAAGCCAGTGGGAGCGAAACAGCCCCATGCCCATGTGTTGCTTAGGACCTATTCCGGCGACCACATAGCGCTTGGCTTGAGTTTTAAAGTCTAAGCGTTGCGCGGTCTTAGGCCAAGAGCTGAGAAACCATAACATCGTATCGCCCTCCGAAACGCCGTAAGACGGTTTGCGCAATTGGTCTAAAAATGCGCGTCCCATTGCCGCTTGTTTTTTATAGCCATAGCGTTCGGCTAAAAACACGCAATGAGATAAGTAACTCCAAATGTATTTGCCACCGCCTTCTTCTAAGATTAGTGAGTTTTGTTGATCGCCTAGCCAATGATAATGCGTATTAGCGGGATCGACTGAATGCATAAAAAATTGTAACGAGTTGGCCCACCACGGTTTTAATTGAGCAAATTCACCGTTGATAATGCCTAATTCATCGAGGGCATAGAATAGGTTTTGCGCCATGTGTACATCGCTCATCATGCCATAATCCCAACCTGGTAGCGGAATACCGGTTTCTAATGAGCTGCTAAAAAACTGGCTGACCGGAAAATCAGGCAGCGAGATGGTATTTAAGCCATATTTCCAGCCAGTCCATCCGCGCTTGAGTAGTTTTAAGCCATTGCTTTTATCTTCACCTAAAATAGCTAAGCCACTGAGAAAATGGCCTGACGTAGCGGCAATATTTCGGTCAGTATCATGGGCAATCCAACTGCCTGCTTCATCGGCCGCCGCTGTATCATTAGACCAAGCAATGAGTTTTTTGCGTAAGTTAGATTTAGCTGCGCCGGTGAAACAAGGGTGGTGATAGAGCCAGTCATAGGCTAGCGCATAATATAAGTCTGTTCGCTGATTATTCGCCGATTGACCATTAAAATAAGGCAGATAAACATCACACGCTTTTTGTCCTGAGGCTTTATTGCCGGTAATCAACCAATGCAAAGCCGGCGCAGCTGCTGGCCAACCATTGTCACAACGCCAGTCTTCACAGGCCGAATGGTAAGACAGCAGCTTATCAATATCGTGTTTAAACGCTTTAACCGCTTCGGTTTGAGGCGTCGCATAATACAACTGGCGTAAGCTGTTAATCCGGTTTTTAAGATAAATCCTAGGGTGTTGTTTGGGATTATCGGGTAGGTATTTGGCTGGCAAGCTGTAATAGGTTTGTGTTTTTGCAAACACAGTAGGGCTGACAGAGGCAGTGTATAACGCCCAAGCTAAAATAATAAAGAGTTTAAACACAGGCATAGTGCTCACCTCATGTCAGTGGGTGTATTTACCGGTGAGAATCTGGCTCATACCAGAAACCAGAGCATCTGAACGTTTAATAATCCGAGTGTTATCCGTGATTATTAATGCATAAACAATCGCAGGTTATGACGATAATGTCAAAGGTTGGTGTTGTTCTGAATGTGGCGTACAGAGTATCGCCAATAACGGCCGTTTATTTCAGCTTTGTCGGCTCATTATTAATACTAGTAAATAGTTTGCTAACAGTATTTCTGTATTATATTATCATTAAAAAATTAGTTAAGGTGTTAACAAACATAGAAATTTCCAGCTGCTAAATTCTTCATGTAGCGAACATTTGTTTTGGAGGTGGTTATGAACAGCAGTGTATCTGGCGTTATAGATGTCGCTATTGGTGTGGTTTTTGTATATTTGTTAATGAGCTTAATGTGTTCTGCATTGACTGAAGCACTAGAAACTTGGTGTTTGCGTTTTCGAGGAAAAAAGCTTTACCAAGGGTTATACGAACTCTTTGGTGGTGGTCAAAGCGGCAAAACCGCTCAATTTCTGGCAAGTTTTTATCAACACCCGTTAATTTTTGGCTTGTATTCAGACAGCTTAACTCCACTCAACAATAGTGGCGGTCAATCTGCTCAAAAGCCTGAGTGGCGTAAGTTGCCGAAAAACCTGCCTTCATATTTAGCGCCTAAAACCTTCGCTTTAGCATTGGTAGGGCAGTTGCTCGATGACCAGCCTATGAGCGCTACTTCCCTAATAGATAGCCTAAATAAATCTCAGGCTTTACCTGAACCTGCCAAAAAATCCTTAAGCTTATTAATCACTGCTGCGGGCAATGATATGGATAAAGTGCTTGCCAATATTGAAGACTGGTATTCGGCAATGGGCGAGCGTATTAGCGGATGGTATAAAAAACATGCACAAAAAATTGCGTTTATGGTGGCAGTTGTTTTAACGGCAGTGGGCAATGTCGATACGCTGGCTATCACCAAAGCGTTGATGGTTAACGACAAAATTCGTGGTGAAATAGCAGAGGTAGCGGAACAATATGTCAAGACCTATCCTGTAGATGGGTGTAAAGGCACGTTGTCTGAACAGTGTCAATATCAACAACAAATGGCTCAATTAGCTGAACTAAACCAGTTAGGCCTTCCGATAGGCTGGCAAAACTGTCATGACTTAAGGATTTATCCGCATAGCACAATGGGTTGGGCTGAAAAAATTCTTGGCTTGTTAATGACCGCATTAGCAACCTCGGTAGGCGCGCCATTTTGGTTTGATATTCTTAACAAATTTATGAATTTTAGAGCCTCTATCAAGCCACAAGCTAAAGAGACAGGCGTTATTTCGGTAGTTAATAACAACAAACCAACAGCCAATGGCGTTGGTTAATTAGGGCTTGCAGAAAACCGCTCCCGGCGTTTTCTGCATTCACCACATCCATGTAGCTTACAGAGAGGTATCACAATGGCAAGGCAGATTAATGAAGATGGCTTAGAGTTAGTTAAACATTTTGAAGGATTGCGTTTAAATGCTTATCGGTGTCCTGCAGGCGTTTGGACAATTGGCTATGGTCATACTAAAGGCGTTAAGTCAGGCGCAACTATTTCTGAAGATGAAGCGAATCGGCTATTAGCCGAAGACTTGGCAGAATCGGGTACACAAGTTGAAAAATGTGTCAAAGTAACGCTTAACGATTGCCAATATGCGGCATTAGCCAGTTTCGTGTTTAATGCAGGCATAGGTAGTTTAACCAGTAGCACCTTGTTAAAACGGTTAAATACTGGGAATTACGATTGCGTACCCAGTGAATTGGCTAAATGGGTGAAAGCTACCGATCCTAAAACCGGTAAAAAAGTGTCATTACCTGGCCTGGTGAGACGCCGTGCGGCAGAAGGTGAGCTGTGGTTAAAAACCGATAGCGACGACCCCTTCTTAACTAGCACCGATATGCCGCAAAAGGTAGAAGCTGATGATGTTAGAGAGGTTTTTATCGTAACGGCACGGGACGGATTAAGATTGCGTGCCGGGGCGGGCAGTCAATTTGAGATTTTAAAAGTATTACCTAAAGATACCGAGGTGTCTGTTATCCGAGAAAAAGATACCTGGGCAGCGGTAGATTTAGAAGGTGATGGTGCCATCGATGGTTGGGTGGCGATGGATTTTTTACGGCCTAAGCCTGTTTAATGGTCATGATTGTCAATCAGGTATTGGTCTTACTGGCTGTAAAGTCAACCACCTACTCAGACGCTTGCCCGTCTGGTTCGTGTATCTTTGTCCATGCGTAATCCCATAGCTCATCGGAGCGGCTATAACGAAGCCCTTGTTCGCGCAAGGGCTTCAACGTGTTTAACACGGCCTGAAAATCCCCGATTCTTAAATAACTGATAGCTAAGTCATAACACAAATCGGCGCGCCCAGGTTCAGCGGCGGCCAAGGCTTGGATGATAACCAAGCCATCTTGGAAATAGCGCCCGGCTAGCTCGCCTTGGCCGAGTTGCAAGGCCAAATCGCCTAGCTTGACAAAAGACACCCAAACATCGCGCTGCAAATCGGCGCGCCCAGGTTCTGCGGCGGCCAAGGCTTGGATGATAACCAAGCCATCTTGGTAATAGCGCCCGGCTAGCTCGCCTTGGCCGAGTTGCAAGGCCAAATCGCCCAGCTTGAAAAAAGACACCCAAACATCGCGCTGCAAATCGGCGCGCCCAGGTTCTGCGGCGGCC